>DATCFX010000114.1:0-1306 GCA_036509275.1 Pirellulales bacterium
GGACACCTTCGTGCCCATCGAATCATCGCGCGAGGCGCTGTCGCAGTTCAAAGCCGAGTGCAGGCTGGTGGAAATTGATGGTGCGCAGCACGGCTTCGCCGTGCATGATGATCCGCAGTACCTTAATCCGCAGAGCCAGGAGTGGCAAGCGTTCGTGATACGCACTGTGGCCGACTGGATCACGGCGGATTCATGAGTGCCCCGTTATGACAGGATCGCTTCTCTCAGTGCCCGTGGACCTGGTCGGCTGCGCCAAGGATCGAGCGAGCGCACGGCATCGGCCAGGACGTATATCGTCCGCCGGGATCTCATTTCCCTGGCCACCTGGACCGCTTCGAGTCCCACGGTGGCGGCTTCGTCGGGTTGGCCGCTGAGGGCCAGAGCGGCTGCTTGCCGTGCGCGGAAGAATCCGGCATCGCGCCGGGACAGCGCGCCACTGGCTATGACATCCGTGAAGAGCGTGACCGCTAGGGCGGGCTTCCCCGCCTCCGTGTAGCACACGGCCTGACGCAGTCGCAGCGTATCGGCTGTGAAATATGCACCAGGGAGTTCGTCGCGTGCACCATCGGCGAAGAGTTGGCGAGCGGTCTCGTGCTTCCGCTCGACAGCGCTCATTGGTTCGCCCAGCATGGCCAGGCCGAGCGCCTCTTGCTGGGTCACTTCGGCACGTACTGTGGCCGGAAGCCGCCATGGGCCGCACTGTGCCGCCTGGGCCAGGGTGGCGACCCGGACGGCGTCCCTTTCCTCGTAGGCCATCTGGGACTTCTTGAGCAGCACATAGCCCTGCATCGCGGTGTCGTTGGCGGCTTGTGCCCATTCCATTGCCCGGTCGTACCAGTAGGCGGCCGAGGGGCCGTCGCGAAGGTCCCGGTACAGCCAGCCGGCGAACTCGGCGCCGTCCGCGCCGACTGCCAGGAGAGCCTCACGTATCCCTGGTTTGACCTCGGTCGCATGCTGCTGGATCGCGCCCAGGATGCCGAGCACCAGGGGAAGGGCTCTGGCCGGGCCGAGGCTGCCGTCGTCTGTCTTGCAGCGGCCGAGTTGTCCGGCGAAATAGCCGACTACAGACCCGTCGAGGTACTTGCGGGCATCGTTGAGCGCCGCGGCCACGTGCTCCAGTTCGTCCAGGCCAAGTGAGGTAAAGGTGTTCGGCGTATGGAGGCCCAGCGTTCGCGCCGCACCGCCTCCGGGCTCGCCGGTCCGCTCCGGATCGAGCTGGGCGAGCAGGTCATCCAGCCCGGCCGCCTTCGCGGTTGCGGCGTCAATGGGCAGCAGAACCGGGCGGCCATTGACGATGGCCGAAATC
>DATCFX010000115.1:0-3970 GCA_036509275.1 Pirellulales bacterium
CGCTGGCAAACCTGGTGTTTGGGCTAGGGCTGCTTGTCTTTTCGCTGTGGCAGTTGGACTATCGGCCGCACCTGGTGCAATGCCTGCTCTATCCGCTGTATCTGCTCTGCGGGATCACGATTCTGTATAGCCTGATGATCGCCCTGGCCAGCGTCAGCGTGTGGCTGGGCCGCAATCAGAGCTTGTACGATTTCTGGTTTTACATTACGAATTTTTCGCGCTATCCAATGGAGATTTATAGCGGCGCGGTCGGCACGCCGCTGCGGCGGTTCTTCACCTTCGGCATTCCGATCCTGATCGTGGTGAACGTGCCGGCCCGGCTGATGGCCAAACCGCTGGCGGCCCAACAATGGCCGCTGGCCCTCTTCGCCTTGTTCGCCACGGTCGGCAGCTTTTGGCTTTCGCGCCGCATCTTTGCCCGCGCGCTGGAAAGCTACCGCAGCGCGAGCAGCTAGCGCGCACCCCGCGGCGGAAGCGATTGCGTTCTCGACAGATTGCCTTGCCCGGCAGGCACTTCCGTGGTAGCATCTAATTAAATGCTAATTCAGTGTTTCGAGGAAGGCCCAATGTTGAACCTTGCCAACGGAATCGATTCGCTGACGAACTTCAAGCGACAAACTGCGGAATACCTGGCCCGATTGCACAAGACGGGCGAACCGGTGGTGCTGACAGTCAACGGCAAGGCGGAAGTCGTAGTCCTGGATGTCGACGCCTATCAGAAGCTCGTCGAGGCCGCGACGAAAGCCGATCGGGAGGAAACGATCGCTGCGATCCGAGCCGGTCTGTCCGACGTCGCGGCCAAACGGACAAAACCGGCCAGAACGGCGCTCAAGGCACTTGCCAAGAAATACGGAATCCCCAACATCGGTGCCTGACGTGAAGTACCGTGTGCGTCTCACCGAGAACGCCGAACTTGACGTGGCCCGTGTGCTGGCCTGGTTTCGCGACCGAGCCGCACTGGCCGATGGCAGCAAGTGGTACGGGCGGCTCCTTAATGCAATCGACACGTTGGAAATGATGCCCGAGCGGTGTGGGCTGGCCGAGGAAGCGACCGACATCGGGGAGGACATCCGCGAACTGCATTTCGGCCGGCGGCGAGCGACCTACCGCGTGCTGTTCCAAGTGGCCGGGCGATCCGTAAACATCTTGCGCATTCGTCACAGCGCGCAGGACCGAGTCCCGCCTCCGGATTGATCGATGCAAAAAACGGCTTCGCTCGAAGCCCAGGCTGAGGAACCGGGCGGTCCGTTGCTGGCCGCACAAGCAGCTAGCGCGCCGTCAGGCGCGACGTGTCGGAATGCTCGGTCGGGCCGCTTTCGACGGTCACGGCGCGCTCCAGGGCGAGCGCGGCCAGGCGAATTCCGCGCGAGAAGTATTGGGCCGCTCCCAGCGCCAGCAGGCCTACCAGGCCCAAGGCCACAAATGCCTCGCGGCCGCTGGCGTTGACCGCCGGCATGACCATCACCGCTAGCGGCACGACCGCGAATGTGACGAACATATACCAGGGAATGCGCCGCACCAGCCGCTCCAGCGCCCGGTACAGCGACTCATCGTCGCGATCCGGATCCACCAACGCCGGCGTCACCACGCGGAGCGAGAAAAGCGTCATCATGAAAAAGGTCATGGTCGCCGCCAACATGCCGCACAAGGTTTGGGAGGCGAAAAAGTGCAGATATTGCTCGCGATTCAGTACGTTTTCGCCCAGCGAAATGCGCAGCCAGATGGGAAACACCAGCCCGGAGAGCAGCCATTCGATGGCACTCACCAGCGCCACGCAATCGCCCAGCCGCGTCGAGCGCACGCGGCAGCGCGAGAGCCGAGGATCAGCCCCGCCCGCCTGCCGTAGCGGCCGCCCGATGGCGGCCAGAGCCGGCCAGGCGTACACGATCAGCACGGTAATGCCCACGCCATAGCACACGGGATTGACCGTCCAGACCTGCAACCAGAACAATTCGCGGGTTGCCGGATCGTTCAGTTGGTCGAGAATCTCGCGGATGTTGTAGATGATGTTCAATACGCAGGCCACGGCATTGGGCAGCACGCCGGCGGCCAGCAGCAGCCACAACGCATGCCGCCGAAGCGACGCGGCCAGTTGATGCCGGCGAGGACGCAGCAGGTCTTGCACGTCGGACCGCAAGCACAGATCAAGCTGGCGACGCAATGCCGTGGCTGATTGGATGCGCCGGTCGGGTTCGCTTTCCAGGCAAGCCGTGAGCACGGCCACCATGCCGCGCGGGCAATCAGCGGGCAGGCGCCGAAGGTCTTCGCTCGATAGCCCAAGCCGCCGCCGCTGGGCCGCGGACGAAATCGTTTCCAGACCCGGCTCGAGCTGCCGGTCGGAGCTAAACGGCCGCGTTCCGGTGAGCACTTCCCAGATCACGATGCCCAGCGAAAACAAATCGCTGCGGACGTCGATGGATTCGGCCCCGTCCGGGTCGGCGCCGCGAAACACGTCGAGTTGCTCGGGCGACATATAGGGCAAGCTTCCGCCGAAATAGGCCGTCGCCGTGGCGCCGGGCACCAGCGTGCAACAGCTGACGTTGAAATCGGCTAGTTTTGGCGTGCAATCGCCGGCCATCAGCACGTTGGCCGGCTTGAGATCGCGGTGCAGCACGCCGCGGCTGTGTGCGTGCTCCAGGGCTTCGGCCAGGCGCGCCCCCAGCCAGCACACGGCCTGTGGCCAGGAGAGTCGCGACAAGTATTGCCGCAAGCGCAAATCGGCCGCCCGCGGCTCGCCTTGCGATTCCAATTGCGCATCGACGTAGTCGGCAATGATTCTGCCGCTGCGCATGGCCGGCGGAGTATGCCGTACGTCGTTGACAATGCCCTCCAGCGTGCCGCCGGCGACGTATTGCATATACATCAATTGCACGCGCCGGTCGGCCAGATGCCGCTGATCGAAGACACGCACGATATACGGATGATCGAGCTGCGCGAGCGTCTGGCTCTCGATGCCTTGGGTGGCCGTGATCTTGAGCGCCACCAGGCGGCCCAGCGTCCGCTGCCGGGCCAGGAACACGCTGCCAAAGGCGCCCCGACCCAGGGGCGCGAGCAAATCGAAATCGTCGACCTGCTGCCCCGCCTGGTAATCGTCGATCTTCGGCAGGGCCGAGAGCGAAGTGGTCAGCCCTGGCTTCTCGGCGGCCAGCAGCACCCGCAGTTGGTCGGCTTGCTGCGGGAAACGCCGCAGGAATTCGTCGACCTCGACTGGTTCGCCCTGCTGTTTGCGAACGTGAAACTCTTCATACATCAGGTCGGTCGGCAGGCCCTGCTCGTCGGCCAACTCGGGAAACTGCGCCGCATACTGCTCCAGCCCCAGCCGCCACGGAGGCTGCGGCCAGCGCCGCTCGAGATCGACCTTGATGAACTCCACCAGCGCCAGGCGGCGCAGGCCGGGCGAAACGGCCTCGAGATGGTTGCGAATAGCCGGCGGCTGGGTCGCGGCGTCCCAGGATTGGACAAAGCCCTCGACGCAACGGCTCAACTCTTTCCAAACCAGCGAAGTCGCCTCGCTTTGCCTGGTTGCTGACACGCCCGAGACTCCCGCTATTTGGTTTCCGGCCTTCATCCTAGCCGGGCACGAGGGAACCGCAAAGCGGCCGAGGCCGCAACGCGAGGTGTACGCGGCGGCAATCGGCCGAGTAGCGGAAGAACGTGAGAATGCCGAAGTTCGCTCGCAGATCCGTCGGAAGTTTCACCAGAGCCATAGGAAGTCTCACGACTTCCGCTACGAGGTGACGCCGACGTTTCGTAGCGGCGGCGATCCGCTAGACGATCGTTTCCGCCGGCCGCAAGCGGGCGGCGGAGCGCAGGTGCAAGAGCATGGCAGCCCGGGCCGTGAGCGGATCGTGGACTCGCAGGGCCTGCAATATGGCCAAGTGCTCCTGGTAGCCCTTGTCGAGCACTTCGTGCGGTTCGTCGGCGGCGGCATACGAGAGCCGTTTGAAACCCCAGCACTTGCGAATGGCCT
>DATCFX010000116.1:0-1222 GCA_036509275.1 Pirellulales bacterium
CCTCGCTCAGCTTTTCGCCGCGGCCGTGATACCAGACGTCGAGCCGGTGCCGGACGGCCGAACCCGGACGCCATGACGCGGGCACTACCAGGCCGTAAGGCTGCACCGAACCGTCGATCTTCGAGACGTAGCCGCGCACCACCAGGCCGGTGGCCTGCGTCCACGGCGCTTTCCCTTGCCGCAGCTGGTTGGCGCGTTCGTGGCCTTGCTGGAGGAACTTCCTGGCCATCTTCACTTCGCCCGGACTGTAGAACTCAGCATACTTCAGGGCATACCGGACGGCGTTGTAATAAATCTGCACGTCCGGCAGCAGTTCCAGCTGGGCCGGCTTCTTGTGCAAGGCGGTACGCAGGGCCGCGATTTCTTTGCCGAGGATCTCGACCCCGCCTTGCAGCTCTTGCTCATCCGCGGTCGGCGGTTCGATGCCCGGCGGCGGGACACGCCGGACGGTTGTTTCGATGTTGTCCTGCGGCCCGTCCGCCAGCGCCGCGCCGGCGAACACGATCAATGCCAACAGCCCGAACCAGCGTCTCGTCACGGCTTGTCCCCCCGAGAAAGTTTGGAGTAGTCGGCCCGGCGACAGCCGACCGCCTCGCCCTCTGCTGTCAGGGGTAATAGTTTAGCCGAGGCGCCCGGAAGGGACAGCGTGCGTCAGCCGTTCGCCCGGCTTTACTCGTGCGCACGCAAACTCGTGGAAGAACCTATCATGGGCAACCCGCTCTCTCCAGACTTGCTGCGGAAGATGGACGCCTACTGGCGGGCCGCCAACTATCTCTCGGTCGGCCAGCTCTACCTCTACGACAACCCGCTCTTGAAGGAACCCTTGCAGACCAAACACGTCAAGCCGCGCTTGCTCGGCCACTGGGGCACGACGCCGGGCCTGAACTTTCTCTACGTCCATCTCAACCGGCTTATCAAACAGCGCGACCTGGACATGATCTACGTCACCGGCCCCGGCCACGGTGGGCCCGGAATCGTCGCCAACGTCTACCTGGAGGGCACTTACTCCGAGGTCTATCCCGAGATCTCTCAGGACACGGCCGGCCTGAAACGTCTTTTCAAGCAGTTCTCCTTCCCCGGCGGCATCCCCAGCCACGTCGCTCCGGAGACGCCCGGCTCGATCCACGAGGGCGGCGAACTGGGCTATGCCCTGTCGCACGCCTACGGCGCCGCTTTCGACAATCCCGGCCTGTGCGTGGCCTGCGTCATCGGCGACGGCGAG
>DATCFX010000117.1:0-3773 GCA_036509275.1 Pirellulales bacterium
GTTGGATGAGCTTTCTGCTGTTTGGGACTGCGGTGGTGCTACTCGGCGCCGGGTTTTGCGCGTGGCATTAAAAAGCCCACGGGCCGCGGCCCGTGGGCTTAATAGTCGGCAGACAATTAGGAACCCCTCACCCCCGGCCTGCTCGGCTGAGCTCGCCGCAAGCCCTCCTCCCGTAAAGGGGAGAGGGGAGTTGTTTTCAAAAACCCTCACCCGGCCTCTCCCGCCTTCGACGGTGCTCAGGCCGGGGGAGGGATAGGGGAATTCTCAGCGCGCGGGCGGGCCTTTACAGCGTGTAGCCTTCGCGGAAATGTGGGTGGATGATCTGCTCGACTTCGGGGGCGTTGGTGGCTTTGAGATTGGCGGAGTCCCACTCGATCTTCTTGCCGGCCCAGACGGCTAGGTTGCCTAGCAGAATGGTTTCGGTGAGGGAGCCGGAGTAGTCGGCGAAGTTCGAGACGGCCTTGGGGCCGCCCTTGATCGCGTTGGCGAACTCGGTGAAGTGGCCCGGCGATTCGGTGATCGAGACTTCCGGCGCGGTGGCACCGCCGAGCAGGATGTACTTGGCGCCGTAATCGTCGGGCGAATAGAGCTGGCCCTTGTCGCCGATAATCAGGCAGCCGCTGGACTTGAGCTTCTCGGGCCTTTTGTGGTCCGGCTTTTTGCCGTGCTTTTTTTCGCCCGCGGCTTTCTCTCGCTTGCTTTCCTCGGCGGCGATTTTTTCCAGCTCTTGCTCGACGAGGCTGGTGACTTCCTTGCTCGGCCGTTTGCCGCCGTCGTACCAGAACAACTTCGTCGCCGGGCGCCAGTCGTTGGCCGGGAAATTGAACTCGATCTGCGACCACTTCGGATAGCTGTCTTTGTTGTGGCCCGAGGTCTGGGCCTCGATGCTCGTGGGATTGCGCAGGTCGAGGCCCATGTAGGCCAGGTTGACTGTGTGGCAGGCCATGTCGCCCAAGGCGCCGGTGCCAAAATCCCACCAACCGCGCCAGGCAAAGGGAGCGTAGCCGACGCCGTAAGGCCGATAAGGCGCGGGGCCCAGGAACAACTCCCAGTGCATGGCCGCCGGCACGGGCGACTCCTTGGGCCGCGAACCGCCCTGCGGCCAGATCGGCCGATTGGTCCAGACATGCACTTCCTGGACGTTGCCCAGCGCGCCGGCGCGGAGCATGGCGGCGCCCTTGCGCAGGCCGTTTTGGGCCGTTCCCTGGTTGCCCATCTGCGTGGGGACCTTGGTCTGGCGAGCGATCTCGGCCAGGCGCCGCGCCTCGTACACCGAGTGCGCCAGTGGCTTCTGGCAGAAGCAGCCCTTGCCCATGTGCATGGCCGCGGCGGCGGCCACGGCATGCGTGTGATCGGGCGTGCTCACGGTGACAGCGTCGATGTTGGCGCCCATCTCGTCCAGCAGCTTGCGGTAATCGTTGAATTTTTTGGCGTTCGGGAAACGCTTCGCGGCCTTTTCCAAGGCACGATCATCGATATCGCAGATGGCGACCACGTCGCCGTGCTTGGCCGCGTCGTCCGAGTCGCTCTTGCCCTTGCCCTCGACGCCGATGCAGGCGAAGCGGATTTTTTCGCTCGGGCTCTGCTGGCTGGCGGGCTTGCTATCGTCGGCCGCGGCCGTGCCGGCTACCCAGTAGCCCAGGCCGGCCAAGCTTGTGGTCTTCAAGAAATCACGACGATCACTGGGCGGGCGTTTGCTCATGGGGGTCCTCTCAATGACGATAAAAACAGGCGGGGCCAACGGGGCGGGCTGCGGTTCGATCGATGGTCGCGTTGTCCATCGATCGGCACCAAGACTGGTATTACGTTAGTGCCCGGCAAGGCAGATGGCAACATTTAGCGGCTTTTTTTGCGATTTTCGCTGGCCGGCACCGGGCGAAAACTTGCACCGCTGCCCCGAATCCGAATAATCCATTGCCTTGTCTGTGCCCGACGACATATCGTTGAAATGGCACCCGCCAATGGATGAGCCGTCGAAACGGGAGCAAGGTGACGATCCAGAGCCGCCCTTTGACGGCGAGCCTATTCCTGTTGGGGGTGCGCCCGAGGAAGCGTTTCGGAGCGCAGCCGATGCCATTGGCGATTTGGGTGGAAACGCGACGCTGATCGACTCGGCGCCCACGAAGAATCTATATTGGAGATTGCGCGGCTATACGGAAACCCACTATTTTTGCGATTCCAGCGGATTCCAATACACGGTCTTTTATGACCCGGTCCTAAAGCTGTTTTCCGGTGCCCACCTTTCCGGCCAGAATCCGAGATGACCCATGCAAGCTGTAATTGATGCCTCGTTTCCTGGCACCAGTGAGCCGACGTTCGCAACTGCCAAAGACGCGATCGAACATTCGGTTCGGCGAGCGGCTGATCGTGCGGACGATTGGAACAGTTGCGTGGGTGAGACGATCGACCGCGTCGCATGGTGTGGCCGGGACTTGACGTTCTATCTTGCCGGTGGCAAAGCGATTCGACTTTGCTGCACTTCTTCGTCGGTAGATTGGAGCATCGAAACACAGCCGTCCCCGGACGGCTGTGCGTGTGACGCCGAGTCTGATGAAGATGTTCAAATGCTTTCGCTGAACGGGACATCGATCGCCTGGCCTCGCGCCAAACTCGCCCGCCAACGGGTAGGGCACGAGTTTAGGCGCTTTCAACCCGGCGGTGTAAGCGCCTACATTTATGCCGCAGAGTGCAAAATCCTGATGGTTGCCGTCCTTGTCAATTCGAAGTCAGGCGAGCCGTTTTTGTACTGGGAGGACGCGCCGTAACCGGCGGATTCGGCCGCACTCAACTGCCCGCGCTGGTTCGTCAAAAAAGCTTGGCGGCGCAGAATGCAAAGGATACGTGCATTCGCGGGATCGTGGCCGGCGACGGCGCGAATCGCTAAAATTGAGGTAGCGAAGGAATTCGCATGGAGTCGCATGCCCGAGGCTTGGGTGCCATGCCCACGGCCGCCGTGAGCATGCGGAGTTGTGATGGCGTCCGGCGCACATGCCCACGAAGCGTGGGCATGGCACCCAGACGTCCTGGAAATTCTTGAACAGTAGGATCGAACGAAAAATAACTTCCGTTTTTCTCATCCCCTCACCCTGCCCTCTCCCGCAAGGGGCGAGGGGTTTGCGGAGAAGTTATTTTTCGTTCGATCCCAAGCGGTACTCGCGCCTTTATCGATCTATCAGGAGGATCATGAGATGGCCACGATCACCAAGCCCAGTCGGCAGCCGCAGATTCGGCAAACGGAGTGCTTTATTGGCGGCAACTGGGCGCCGGCCGCCAGCGGCAAGACATTTGAAACGATCAATCCGGCCACCGAAGAAGTGATTGCCCAAGTGGCCGAGGGCGACGCGGCCGACGTTGATGCGGCGGCGACGGCGGCCCGCGAGGCTTTCGAAAACGGTCCCTGGAGCACGATGGACGCCCGCGACCGCGGCCGGCTAATGAACAAGCTGGCCGATCTGATCGAAGCAGAAGCCGACGAGCTGGCCGCGCTGGAGACGCTCGACAACGGCAAGCCGCTGCGCGACTCGCGGACGGCCGACCTGCCGCTGACAATCGATTGCCTCCGCTATTACGCGGGCTTTGCCGACAAGATTCACGGGCAGACGATTCCGGTCCGCGGCAACTACTTCACCTATACGCGGCGCGAGCCGGTGGGCGTGGTGGGGCAGATCATTCCTTGGAACTTCCCGATGCTGATGACGGCCTGGAAGTGGGGGCCGGCCCTGGCCACCGGCTGCACGATCGTAATGAAGCCGGCCGAGCAGACGCCGCTGACG
>DATCFX010000118.1:0-6665 GCA_036509275.1 Pirellulales bacterium
AGCGTGACCAGTACGTCGTGTACCAGGGCCAGGATGGCGGCGAAGCCGAACATCACCTGCGTGAACCGGAACCACACGTACAAGGCAATCAGAATAATGCTGGCCAGCAAGGCAAAGATCGCCTGCTTCTGGGTGTTGCCGGCCACGGTGGCGCCGATCTTGTTCGACGAGGGAAAGACCGGTGAGTTGGCCAGCACGTGCTGCACTTTGGCCAGCACCGCCTTGGCCTGCCCGACCGGCAGGGCGAGCTTGACCACCCAGTCGCTGAACTTTTTGCCCTTGCTATTAGTGGCGTACTCGGAATTGGTGACGTCGAGGGATGTCTCGGCTCCCTTGCCGTCGCGTCCCAACTCGGTGCGCAGCAACTGCGCCAGGGCATCGTGGCCGATTTGTTCGCTGAATCGCAGGCTGGCGCGCGTGCCCCCGGCAAACGGGTCGACCAGGGCCTGCTGCTGCACTTGGTCCGGCTTTTCGGCGGCCGGTTTTTCCGCCGCGGGCTCTTCCGCAGCCGATTTCGGGGTCGCAGGCACTTCGGCCGGCGGCGGTTTAGTGGCGCCCTTGTCCGTCTCAGCCGGCTTGGTTTCCTCGGTCGCGGCGGGCTTGTCCTTGGCCGCCGGCGGCTGATCGGCGCGTTTGTCCTTGGCCGCCGGTTGATCCGTTGTGGCGGGCTCGTCGGCCAGGGCCAGCATGGTTTCGTCCGGAACCAGCGGTTCGGCCTGGGCCAGATTGCCGGTCGCCGGCAGGCCGAGCAGCGCCTTGCCGCCTGGGATCGGTTCGGCCGAAGCTACGGTCAGCTTGTTGACGGCCAACTCGCCCTTGAAGATCCGCTTCAGGTCGCGCTCGACCTTGTTGATGTCGGCCTCGGACGTGACGATCAGGAACCGCACGCCGGCCTTCTCGTCCTTGATCTTGACGTCCTGCACGCTAACGTCGGGCAAGTCCTGGACCTTGGCCCGCACCTGGCTCACGTCTTGCGGATGGTCCGAGTCGAACACGGTTTCCACCGATACGCCGCCGGTAAAGTCGATGTCCAGCAGCCCCTCGCCGCGGGCCACAACGCCCACCATGCCGATGGCGATCACGATCAGGCTCAGCGCGATGGCCGGCACGCGCTTGCCGATGAAGTCGTAATTGGCCTTGCTCATCATCTGCATCATCCGCAATTCGGTGATCCAGCGGTTGCGCTCGGCAATATCGAAGAAGGCCCGCGACACGGTGATGGCCGTGAACAGGTTCATCACGATGCCCAGGATCAGGGTCACGGCGAAGCCTTTGACCTGGTCGGTGCCGATGTAGAACAGCACGACGGCCGAGATCAACGTGGTGACGTTGGCGTCGATGATCGTGGTCGTGGCCCGATCGAAGCCGTTGCGGATCGCCATGCGCAGCGTAGTGCCGCGGCCTAATTCTTCGCGCATGCGCTCGTAGATCAGCACGTTGGCATCCACGGCCATGCCCACCGTCAGCGCCAGGCCGGCCAGGCCCGAAAGCGTGAACGCCGCGTGGAACAGGATCATGAAGGCCAGCGTGAGCAGCACGTTCAAGATCACGGCGATGTTGGCTACCATGCCCGCGAAGCGGTAGTAGATGACCATGAAGATCATCACCACGCCGGTGGCCACGACCATCGACCAGACGCCCTTGCGGATGGTATCGGCGCCCAGTTGCGGGCCGGTGAGCAGGCTGGTGCTGGGCTCCTTTTGCAACACGGCCGGCAACGCGCCGGCGGTGAGCACGGCGGCCAGCCGCGTGGTTTGCTCAACCGTAAAAGCGTCGCTCGTGATCTGGCCGCGATCGGAAATGCGGCTGTTGATCGAGGGGGCGGTAATCAGCTCGCCGTCGAGAATCACGGCCAGGTGCCGTTTGAAGTCTTGCACGGGATCCGGCAGGTTCGAAGTGGTCAGATCGCCGAATAACTCGGCGCCCTTGTTATCGAACGAGAAGTCGACGCACGGCTGCCCGCGCTGGTCCTTCGCGGCCTGCGCGCTGCGCAGGTACTGACCAGTGACGACCTCGGGCGTGTTGGTCATGACCAGCACCTGGAGCCGGCCGTCCGGGCCTGGGCGCACGACATAGCCTTGGCCGAATTCGCGGGTGCTGTCCTTTTCCACCGGCACCCATTTGGCCACCACCTTGTCGTCCACGATGACGTTGCGGCCCTTGGTTTCCTTGGCCACGGCGATCACGTCGCCGTGATCGCGCGTGTTGGCCGTAATGCGAAACTCCAGCGCGCCGCTGGTGCTGATGATGGCCTTGATCTGGTCTTCTTCTTCCTGCGTCGCCTTGGGGATGATGATTTCGATTTCGCGCTGGCCATAGGGCCGGACCGTCACCTCCTTCACGCCGCCGGGGTTCACGCGACGGGTGATGGCCCCCACCAGCTTGTCCATCTCGGCCGCGTCAAATGGCCGGCCGGGCTCCATTTGGCCCTCATCCACGCTGTAAATCAGGATCAGCCCGCCGCTCAGGTCGATGCCCAGTTTCGGCGGCCAGTTGACGACGGTCACCACCGTCGAGGCGAGGATCGAGAAAACGATCACAGTGAACTTCAGGCTCTGGTCCGACAACCGCGTGGCCTTGCTGATCCAGGCGCCCAGGACGATCGAGCCCACGAACAGCGCGGCGACGATCAGGAAGCCTTGGATCAGCTTGCCGGAGTTGTCCACTTCCTGTTGTTTCGGCGGCGACGCCGGTTCGACGCTGTCGACGGCTCCCGGCGGCGGCGCTGGAGTCGTGGCTTGGGCCCAAGCCGTGCGCGACTCGCCCCACAGCAGTGTCACAAACACCAGCGCCGTCAGCGCCCATCCCAGGGCACGGACCGTCTTGGACGCCAACATGATGCGTATCTCCCTCTGGCAACCGCCCCGGCTGCTGCCGGGCCGATATTTCGATGTTTCCGCCTGGAAATCTTCCGGCGGCCTATTTGATGTCTTTGTCGGTCGTATCGGTGCCCAGCACGTGGGCGATCGAGGCCAGCCGCATCCGCAGCTTGGTATTGGTCGCTTCGTCGACGCGAATCGTCACTTCGTCGGCGTCGACTTGCACACTGGTCACCACGCCGTAAATGCCCGACGAGGTGACCACGCGATCGTTCTTCTTGAGGCTCTTGAGCAGCGCCTGCCGGACCGCCTGTTCGCGCCGTTGCGGTCGCTGGATCAAGAGCATGTAGAGCACGACGATCAGCAGGATCGGCAGATAGGGCACGATGGTGAGCCAGCCTTGTGGTTGCTGCTCGCCTTGTTGCGCCAGAATCACAAATCGCTCGATCAGCGAAATCGACACCGATAACTCTCCCCTCAATGATAAATGCCTGCCCGCGCAGGCGATTTTGACACTGCACTCCAGGCCCCGGTGCGGCGCTTCGGCCGCCCGGCTACGCAGCCGCCAAGCCCGCGGAATGCCCGGCAAAATGGCGAGTGCCGCCAGTGCAGCTACGCATCATAAAACTATGCGGCGCAATGGACAAGAGCGCCGAACGGCGGCTCATGCACGTCCAAGCCGCCTTATTCCACGGCGGCCTGCACGCCGCCGGCCATGAGTTCGTCTTCTTCCTCACGGCTGATCAGGATTTCAGGCCGGTAGCCGCCGCGCGAACGGTCGTACAAGATGATGCCCGTAAAGAGCACGACCAACGCCACCGGCAATAGCGAGACGGTGCGAAACGCCATGCGGTAGCCTTGCGCCTGGGCGGCGGCCGCCAGTTGCGCATCTGGGCTGTTGGCGGGCAGTTCCTTGACGCGGTCGTGGTCCACGGCAATGTAGTGGTCGTCCTGCTTTTTGAGGATTTTCGGCAGCGCGTCCCGCGGGGCATATTCTTCGGCATAGGCCACCGCGTTCACGTCGACGATCCGGCCCATCTGCGGCAGCACTTGCGAAATGGACAAGTTGCCGACCGATCCCATTAAAGCCAAGGCCAGGGCGCCGCCTTTAGGAAATCGCTCGGCGGTGACGCCCAGCATGGTCGGCCAGAAGTAGGCGATGCCCAGTCCAAAGATCGTGGCATAGCCGAAGGCCGTGGTCGCGCTGTCGGCATAGCTGAGCAGCCGCAAGCCGACGCCCGCCAGGATGGCCGACACGGTGAGCATGCCCACCGGCGAGATGCGATGGGCGATCGGCCCGGCAAAATGCCGCAGCACGAACATCATGCCCGAGGTATAGACCAGGATCAGCGTGCCCGAGATATGGGCCGTGCTGCTCATCACGGATTCTTGCCATTTTTGCGGGCCTAGCTCGGTCGCCGCGGTGAGGAGCATGCACACGGCCCAGACCAGGAACAGCGGCCGCACGCATTCTTTGAGCATATCGACCGTCGATACCCCGGAGGCCACGCGCTCGGTCTGCGGAAATTTGGCCGGCACGAGCATCAGCCCGTAGACCACGGCCGGAAACACGATCAAGCAGAGGCTCAGTTGCCAGTTCCAATGCAGGCCGGGAATTTGGATGAACGACAAGTCCAGCCCCTTGCCCACCAACCGCGCCGTGATGCCGCCGATAACCAGGCCGCCGGGCCACCAGGCGTGCAGGATATTGAGATAGTGCGTTTTGCGGTCGGAATACAGCGTGGCGATCAGCGGGTTGATGCCGACCTCCGTAAAGCCGTTGCCGCAGCCCATCAAAAATGAAGCGATCCGCAGCCACCAGTAGCTGATCTCTGAATGCGGCGCGAGAATCGTGCCTACGGATCCCAGCAAGTGGCCGGCAAGCGCCAAGCAGATCATCCGCTTGATTCCCAACCGGTCGCAGATAAAGCCGCCGCAGAGCATCGAGAAGGCCATCCCCAGGAACACGGCGCCCTCGATATCCCCCTTGCCGGTCTCCGAGAGGTGGAACGAGTTGCCCATGTCTTGCAGCACGTCGCCGCGCACCACGAACGTGAACGCCGAGGTGATCAGGGCAATGCAGCTACATACGAACAGCCAGCGGCGATTCACCATGAACGATCGATCCTGTTCAAGAGAGCGGAAGGGGCCGAAGCAGGCAGGGCAAGCTCGTGGGGGCCGCACTGTTCCGAGACACGCAATATAGTTGGCCCGGAAGCCACGGTAAACGCGCCGTCCGCTAGAAATCGGCACTTCTACGGCACATGAATGTGCCGGCTACTTGCTGCGCACCCGGCCGGCTACCAGGGCGGCAATGTCAAGCGTGCTGACAATGCCGACGGGCTTGTGCCCGTCGCCATCGACCACGACGACGCGGTGTACGTGCTGGCGGACCATTTCATCGGCCACTTCGGCCACCGGCGTGGTTGTTTTGCAGGTGACGACCTGCACGCGCATGGCGTCCTTGACGTGCATCCGCTCCAGCGCCTGGCGAAAGCCGGCGAAGCCTTGCGGCCGCGGGTGCTGGAAGCCGTCGGCCTGGTTGTCGAGCCAGGTTTCGCGATCGCCGACCTGCTCGTCAAGCGTCTCGAGCATCTCTTCGATCCGCACCAGGTCGCTACGGCTGACGATGCCCACCAGTTGACCCTGCGAGACTACGGGCACGCCGCTGATCTGCGACTCGATGAGCAAATGACGCAACTCAACCAGCGACTGCTCCGGGCCAACGACGATCGGATCGATGTGCATAATGTCGGCGGCAGTGACGCGGGCAAACGGTTGGTCGGGCATGGGCGTGCTCCGGGGGAAACGAGGAATGATGAATGCGGAATGATGAATGACGAAGAAGATCCGCGTCGGCCGACAGATCGTATTTCTATTCCGCATTCATCATTCATACTTCCGCATTGTATTCTCACACCTGCCGGCGGGCCGCCGCCAGGGTGTTGTGCAACAGCATCGTGACGGTCAGTGGGCCGACGCCGCCGGGGACTGGCGTGATTTTGCTGGCCACTTGGGCCACGCCGGCGAAGTCGACGTCGCCGGCCAGGCCCTGGGGCGTGCGGTTCATGCCGACGTCCACGACCACGGCGCCCGGCTTGACCATGTCGGCCGTCACGAACCGGGCCCGGCCGATGGCCACGACCAGGATATCGGCGGAGCGCGTGATTTCGGCCAGGTTCGGCGTGCGGCTGTGGCAAACGGTGACGGTGGCGTCGGCCCCGGGCCCGCGCTGTATGAGCATGTTGGCTAGCGGCTTGCCCACGATCTCGCTACGGCCGATGATCACGACGTGCTGGCCGGCAATCGGCACCTCGTTGCGGATGAGCAATTGCTGAATGCCGTGAGGCGTGCAGGGCAGGAATCGCGGCCGGCCTTGCACGAGCAGACCGACGTTTTCGGGATGAAAGGCATCGACGTCCTTGGCCGGGTGGACGGCGTGCAGGATGCGGCCGGAGTCCATCTGCGGCGGCAACGGCAACTGCACCAGGATGCCGTGGACCAGGTGATCCTTGTTCAGCCGATGCACCAACTCCAGCAAGTCGTCGAAGCCGGCATCCGCTGGCAGCCGATGCAGCGTGCCTTCAATGCCGACCCGCTGGCAGGCCTCGCGCTTGTTGCGCACATAGACTTCGCTGGCCGGATTTTCGCCCACCAGCACTGCCGCCAGGCACGGGACCACGCCGTTGTTTTCAATAAAGTCCGCGACCTGCTCGGCCAGTTCGGCTTGAATCTGCCGCGCAAGGGCCTTGCCGTCGAGAATGGCTGCCGTCACCAGGTAACCCTCTTGGCTTGGGGCGGTTGGAAGAGAGGGCGAAACAGGTGCCCCCCGGGCATGCGCGTCTT
>DATCFX010000119.1:0-3527 GCA_036509275.1 Pirellulales bacterium
CCGAGACGACATCAACAGGAGAACGGCAATTCCAGCCAACACACGGCCCGCTCCTTCGGCGCACGAACTACCGGCCGAATCGAGCACATGCCAAAGGCATCGTAGGAGTGAAGGCCGCTAGAGTCAATGCGAGTTTGGCCCGCTGTCGATCCTGGATGCCGGCGTTTAACTGATTGCTTGGCAACGACTTATGGATAGCAGCAGAGGCCCAGCCGGTGCTCGGCCAGCGGCCTCCGCAGCACTCTGCGCGAGGCCTCGCGAGTTTGCTGTCAATTGCGCATCCATCGGGTATAAATACTCGACATCGCCCAGAAGTGCGATCATAGTAGGCGTCTGAAATGTCCTCGCGCGCCGCCGGCAACTTCCGCCGTTACGAGCTGCGACCCGACTGACAGCAACCAGGGACTTTTGACATGGCCAAAAAGAAGGCAACGAAGAAGGCCGGCGCGAACAAAAAGAAAACAGTCAAGGCGCGTGCCGCAAAAAAGGTGAAAAAGGCTGTCGGCAAGAAGGCCGCAAAAAAGCGCGCCCCCGCGAAAAAGAAGGCCGCAAAGCCTGCGGCCAAGCGCGCCGCTGCCAAAGCCAGCACGAAGAAAAAGAAGGCCGTCAAGCGTGCCGGCAAGGTCCAGGCGCGATCTGGAAAAAAGACCGCCACGACCGCGAAGACCGCCAAGCGAAGCACCAAGAAGCCGGCAGCGAAAGCCGCCACCCGCAAGGCCGTGAAAAAGCGCGCCCCGGCAAAAAAGAAACGCATCGCCGTGCGGGCGCCGGAGGCCATGCCCGCGACTCCCGTGATCTTCGAGCCGCAGCCGGCAGCCCCGCACTTGGCGCCCGAGACGGTCAGCGAGCCTGAAACCGCCGGCGCCTCGGCCGACGAGCAGCCCCGCGGCGAACACTCGCCGGAAACACAGTCGGAAGCCGCGGAATGGCCCGACGAGTCGCCTGCCGAGGAGCTCGCGTCGTCCGACGCCGAATCGATCGCCGACCACGACGAGCACGAAGCCGACGAGCACGAAGCCGACGATGTCCTCGATGTCTCGGATGAGCACGAGCCGGCCCAATAGTAGCCGGCGGCACTGAGCAGGCCCGCGGCGGCATTTAGGATCGACCGAAAAATAACTCCTCCGCGGCCCCTCTCCCCTTGCGGGAGAGGGCAGGGTGAGGGGCCGGAAAATACGGAAGTTATTTTTCGGGCGATCCTAAAATTGCAGAAATGGTGATGACGCGTGCTGCGAATTCGTCCATCATTTCTCATTTCGAGTGCCGAGCGTGACGACGCTTGAATTCAGCCTGCTGGTCTGGGGCGGTTCGTTGGCGGCCGGTTTTTTGGGCGCGCTAACCGGCTTGGGCGGCGGCGTGGTCATTGTGCCCATGCTGACGCTGGTCTTTGGCGTCGATCTGCACTACGCCATCGGCGCATCACTCGTTTCGGTCATCGCCACCAGCTCCGGTGCGGCCGCGGCGTATGTCCGCGAAGGATATTCGAACATCCGCGTCGGCATGTTTCTGGAAATCGCCACGACGCTGGGCGCGCTCGGCGGCGCGTACCTGTCCGGGATCATCCCGCCGGCGGCCATCGCCGTGGTGTTCGGCCTGGTGCTGCTGTATTCGGCCTGGGCTTCGCTGCGCCAGCATGAGATGCAAAGCGGCGCGCAGCGGCCCGACTGGTTGGCCACCCGGCTCCGCCTGGATTCAAGCTATCCCACGCCCCACGGGCCGCAAACGTATCACGTCTCCGGCGTGGTCAGCGGGTTTGGCCTGATGGGCGTCGCCGGCGTATTGTCGGGGCTGCTGGGCATCGGCTCGGGAGCCGTGAAAGTGTTGGCGATGGATCGCGCGATGAAGCTGCCGTTCAAAGTCTCGACGACGACCAGCAACTTCATGATTGGCGTCACCGCGGCCGCCAGCGCCGGCGTGTATCTCAATCGCGGCTACATCGATCCGGTCCTGGCAATGCCCGTCATGCTGGGGGTCTTGCTGGGCGCGCTCTGCGGCGCGCGGCTGCTGGCCGGCGCGCAGGTGCGAGTGTTGCGAATGATGTTTGCAGCCGTGATTTTTGCCCTCGCCGTGGAAATGATCTACAACGGCCTGACCGGGAATTTTTGAATGCCAACTGCGCCCCAACCTCACGACGCGGCCGCTGACCAGCCCGGCACCTGGTCGGATACGCACGTCGAACAGGTGATGGGCAATTTGCTGCGGGCCGGCGTCATTCTGGCCGCGGCGATCGTCTTAATTGGCGGCATGATCTACCTGATCCGTCATCCTGGCCAGGAACCGGACCATCATCTATTTCACGGCGAGCCCAAGTCGCTGACCAGCGTCTGGAGCGTGATCGAACTGGCCTTTGCGGGCAGTGCCGGCGGCCTGACCCAATTGGGGCTGCTGGCGTTGATCGCCACGCCAATCGCGCGGGTCGTGTTTTCGGTTTATGCCTTCGCCCGACAGCGCGATTTCATGTACGTGGGCATTACCCTGATCGTGCTGGCGCTGTTGGTTTACAGCCTGGCCTGGGGCCGGCTGTAGCACGGCCAGCAGTGGCACCCGCCCGTTCCCGAGCCCGCGGACTGCGGACCTGCGTGGGTCCCGGGCAGGCGGCCGGCGCTTCAATCGGGCCGCATCGCGCGATCGATCAAGCCGCGATCAAAATAGTTCACTTCCATGCCGGCGTCGACCACGATCCGCTGGCCATTGATGCCGCTGGAACGCGGGCTCAACAGAAAGGCCGTTGTGGCGGCCACTTCTTCGGTCTTCAGCGCCGCTTTACGCAGCGTCGCCTGCTCGGCGTAGAGATACGCGTCGACATAGCCGGGAATGCCGGCCGATGCCGACGTTTTTAACAGACCGGGCGCGACCGCATTGAACCGCACGCGCGAGAACTGGCTGAAAGATTTGGCCAGGAACACGATGGCCGAGTCGAGCGCTGCTTTGACCGGGGCCATGTAGCCATAGCTTTCGCTGGCCATGCGCGTGGTCGAAATGGAAATCGTCACCACCGACGCATCGGGATCGAAAATCGGCTGGAACGTCCGCGCCAAGGCCATCAGCGAATAGCACGAAACGCCTACGGAGCGCAGAAAATCTTCGCGCGGCACGTCGTGGAATGCGCGCTGGCCGCCCTCGTACGAGGCGAAGGCGATCGAGTGTACGAGCCCGTGTACGACCGGATGGCGGGCAGCGACCGACTCGCGTAATTGGGCCAGGTGCGCGTCGTGCTCGACATCGCAAACATAAGTCTCGGCCGCGGGCGCGAAGCGGGCCACGGCCTGTTGCCGGTCGCTCGTGCGGACGGTGTACACGACCTTGGCGCCCGCTTCACTGAGCAACTGCCCCACGTGCCAGGCCACGCTCTTGCGGTTGGCCAGCCCACAGACGACCACGGTTTTGCCCGCCAGTTGTAGAAAATCCAAGTGATGCGCTCCGCACCGACATCTCAACCCCCCACGGACCGCCGTCCGTGGGCTTGTTCGTTATCCCACCTGGGCCAAGGCGCAGGCAAATTCGAAACGCACGGCAGCCTTGCCGCC
>DATCFX010000120.1:0-1784 GCA_036509275.1 Pirellulales bacterium
CGTCATGGCCGTCACGCGGATGAGCGATACCGTGCTCGCGGCGACCGAAACGCTCGTGCAAAAACAGGCCGAACTCTGGCAAAAGACCATCGACGCGGCCCATCGTCGCTGGAGCGAGCTGACCTCGGCCGGCCAGCAACAAATGGAATCGGCACTGGTCAAGTCGCTGGGCCGTAGCGTGCAGGCCCACGCCGAGCACTTGGCCTTGGCCGAGGCGCAATCCGCCGAACGAAACCGCCGGCATTGGAACCGCCTGCGCAAGGCGCTGGCCGAAAGCACCGAAACCGCGCAGGCCCAGCACGTGGAGCTGGTGAAGCAAGGTCACGTGCTGCTGCAAGTCGTCGAGGCCACGGGCCAGGTGACCAAGCTCGAGGACGCGCTCAACCGCAACCTGGCCTCGCTGGCCGGTTCGAAACACCTGCAAGAGACCTTGATGAATCTGAGCGCGTCCATCCAGTTGCTCAATGCTCGGCTGGCCCAGCTCACGCCGCTGGCGCCGCGCGTCGAACTGAAAGACCACCCCCCGGGCCGCGCCGCATGAAACGGCAGCCACCGCCCAAGGCGGCAGCCAGCATCGCCTTGTTTCCCTTCCTGGCGGTGCTGCTGTGTACGATGGGTGGGCTCATCGTCCTGCTGGTCGTCATCGCCCGCCATGCCAGGCAGCAGGCTACGGTCGACACCCAGGCCACGATCGCCGCGCGCGGGGAACTCGAAGTGCGCCGCTCCGACCTCACGTGGCGCCAGGGACATTTGCGCACCGCGCGCGACAAGACGGCCGAAGACCTCGCCGGCCGGCGCATGGAAATCAGCCATCTGGAAGATCATATCCACCGTCTGCGCGACAACATGGCCGAACTCGAGCGCGCCATCGCCGAGTTCGACCGCCATGCGGCAGCCAAAGAACAGGATGCGGCCCAGATGCGCGCGCGGCTCGAAGACTTGCGCCAACAAACGCGCGTGGCCGAGGAAGAAATCGACAAGAACCGCAGAGCACGGCCCAAATCCCAATCGTATGCGATCATCCCATACAAAGGGCCACACCGCACACACCGCCGCCCGATTTATATCGAGTGCCGCGAAGACGCCATCATCTTGCAGCCCGAAGGGATCGAGCTGGCCGATACGGATTTCATCGGTCCGCCGGGCGCTGGCAATCCGTTGGCGGCCGGTCTCCGCGCCGCCCGCGAGTATCTGGTCAAATACAGTGGCAATGATCCAGCCGAAAGCGGCGAACCCTACCCGCTGCTGCTGGTGCGGCCCGACGGCATCCTGGCCTATTACACGGCGCGCGAAGCGATGAGCTCCTGGGGCTCGGACTTCGGCTACGAGTTCATCGACCAGGATTGGAAGATCCAGTTCAAGCCACCGGAGGCGGGCCTGGCCGTAGCCATCAGCCGGGCCATCGACGATGCCCGCCACCGCCAGGCGGCCCTCGCCTTGGCTGCGCCGCGCTTGCTCACCGCGCGCCAGCGTCGGGCTTATCGCGACGCGGGCGGTCACTCAGCAGCGCCCGGAACCAGCGGAGTCGGCGAGGCTCCCGGAAGCCCGCGCGGAGCCGGCCGAAACAGCCTCGCCGAAAAATCCGGCAAGGGTGCCGGCGGGGACCTCACAGCCGACGATGTGGCAGGTCTGTACGGTCCCGAGGCCGGCGTCAGGAGGAAAGCGCCAGCCAGCGACGGCGTCTCGGCAAGCGGCCCCGTGCTGGGCAGCGCTCCGCCGGGATCAGCCGCTGCCGCCGGCGGCCAGGCAGCTGGCTCGCAGCCGCCGGCGGGCAGCGCGCAGCC
>DATCFX010000121.1:0-2248 GCA_036509275.1 Pirellulales bacterium
CTGAAATCAGCACTAAGGATCGGCCGAAAAATAACTTCTCCGCGACACCTCTCCCCTTGCGGGAGAGGGCAGGGTGAGGGGCCGTGAAAAACGGAAGTTATTTTTCGGTCGATCCTAAATCGCGCGGCACCGGCGCAAACCGCTCTGTCGCGCAGCCCGCTAAATGGCATAAAATAACGTGCCGAAGCGCCGTGCCGGGTTCGTCATTCTGCATTCATCACTCATCACTCATCATTTTTGTTCGGGGCCAGGCATCGTGAGCGACTCCGAGGGCGTCTGGGGCGTGAGTCTTGCCGAGCTCGAGGCGGCCATGCGCCGCGTCGACCCGCAAGCCTTGCTCGTGCCCGGCCGGATTCTCCGCCGTGTCATCAAGCAGGATCGTCAGGTGGCCGGTCCCGGGTTGCGCGTCCCGCACCGCAAGATCTACCTCGTCGCCCGCGACCGGCTGTGGGAGATCGTCGACCCCTCGGAGCTGGGTCTGGCGGCCGACGCTCGGCTGCCCGAGCGGCTGATTCTCATTGCCCGGCCCGAGGCCGAAGTCCTGGCCACGATGGTCCGGGCCCGCGCACTGCTCAAGTATTGGCGGCTGCTGTTTCACGCCCGAGTACACGCTGCGCTGGACGATCGGGTTGCGGCCGGTCAACTGGACGCGGCGGTCGTGCGGCGGCGAATCGAGCGGCTGGGAACCATCGCGTTTCACGAAGCGCGTAGCGTGCTCCGCGGTGAGGACCTGCTGCTGCCGCCGGTCGACGAGACCTCCGCCTACGTGGAATTCGCCGCCGTGTACCTCGAGCTGCGCTGGTTCGCACCCGGCTTGCTGCCGGATTATTTTCCGTCGCTCGAACAGGGCCAGGCGGTGGACGAACTGCTGGCCGAGGATCTCGATGCGGCCGCGATCTTGGCCGAAACCCGGTTACCCGGTGCCCAGGAGCCCGACGAAGACGAAACGGCCGGCGAAGAGGAGTGGCCGGGATTTCGTTTCGGTGCCGAGTCGATCCATCCACAGAAGCAGTCCGAGCGGCGACATTGCCGGCTGATGGAGCGAGGGGATCGGGCGCGCGGCCGCGGCAATCATGTCCGCTCGGCCATGGTCCGCTGGCAGGCCGCCCTGGTGATCGGACCGAAGTTGGCCCGCAGCGCGCGGGCCGAAGCCCGGCAGGATATCCAGCGGCTGACCGACCGGCTGCAAGCCGCCTTGGACCTGCCGGCGGACGCCGCGACCAGCGCGTGGACCGACGCGCTGGCGGCGCTGGTGCCCCCGGCGATTCGCGGCTTCTGGACCCCCGAAGCCCGGTTGCTGTACGACTTGCAAAAGGTCTGCGTCGATTTCGAGCGCGGCGTGTACAAGCTCGATCTGCCGGGTTGGCTTCGAAGCTGGGGCCGCCGGCCGCTCAAACGCCCAGTGCCTTGCCAGCGTGAGGTGCTGATGATCAAGCACTTGCACGCGGCCGGACGGCGCTTGAAGAGCGCGCGCATTTCGCCCACCGCCCGCCGCCAATTGGCCTCGCTGCTGGAAACAGCCGAACAGCGGACCCAGGCCCGCATGGCCGACGCCCTGCGGCCGCGCCTGGTGGCGACTTTGGAAGAAGTGGGGCTCGTGCCGCGCAACTTGCCCGAGCGCGTCGCGCAGCGCAAGATCGTCGAGGAGTTAATCGACCAGATCACGATCCGCGGCTACCTGGCGATGGGCGATCTGCGCGACACGATCAGCCGCAATAATCTCAAACTGCGCGATTTTCCCGGCTTCAGCAGCCTGCTGGCCGGCGACCAGTTGCTCGAAGCCGACCGCCGGCTGGCCGATGCGCTGGCCGGTGTTTACCGCCGCGGCGAAATCTACTTACGGCTGCCGCAGTCGCTCAGCTCGCTGGCCTTCGGCACGCCGCTGGGAAGGTTCTTGACACGCTATGCTATTCTCCCCTTCGGTGGCGCGTTCATCATGCTCTATGCCCTGGAGCACCTGATCGACCTGGCCGCCGAGCGGCTGGGCACCAAGCCGGTCGAGCTCTGCACGACCGGCTCGGTGCTGCTGCTGGGCGTGTTTACGCTGGGGCTGCTGTATCATCCGGCGTTCCGCGACGCTTGCCAGGCCGGCATTCGCAATTTCTATCGTGCTGTCCGTTGGCTGATCGTCGACTTGCCGGCCGCGGCGCTGCGGCTGCCGTGGATCCGGAGGATCGTCGAGAGCGCGGCGTTTCGGCTGCTGCGCCGCTACGCGCTCAAGCCGCTGGTGTTCAGCGTGCTGCTGGTC
>DATCFX010000122.1:0-2230 GCA_036509275.1 Pirellulales bacterium
ATTACTGCCACGATGTGCTGCCAGGAGACGCCGATCCGGCAATTGATCCGTGGCCATAACGGCTCGTTCGTGTTCGCCAGCGTCGGCAAGGACAAGCACGGCAACGAGAAACGCGATTACAACGGCGAGCGTTTCAATCAGATCGAGTTTATCGCCGAGCGGCCGCAAGTCACGATGGACAGCAAGATCAAGTCGGAGAACATCACCGTCGGCGATGTGATCAACGACTCGACCCAACTGCACTTCCAGAACTGGCTCGAGGCCATGCGCGATGGCAACCAGGCGGCCTGCCACAACCCGCCGGACTTGGGTGCCGCGGCGATCGTGACCGTCACGCTCGGCTCGCGGAGCTACCGCGAAGGCAAAGTGTTTCACTTCGACACGGACAGCCACAAGGTGCGCGAGGGCGACGCCAGTTGGGCCAATGGTTGGGAGAAGATGTCCAAGGCCGAAGCCAAGCCGCATCACGTGCCCGGCTGGAAGGCCGGCGAGACCGGCAGTCTGCTAGAAGCACCCGAGTGGATGAAACTGGCCGGCCCGTGGAAGAACGGCAACCCGCCGCAGAACCAAGGGTAGTCGCCGCGCGGCTCTGCCCCTTAGCCCCCGGCGAGTCGCCGGGGGCTAAGGATCGGCCGAAAAATAACTTCGGTTTTTCCCGGCCCCTCACCCTGCCCTCTCCCGCAAGGGGAGAGGAGTTGCGGAGAAGTTATTTTTCGGTCGATCCTAATGGGGCTGAGGCGGCTGCGGCCGGATATCTTGCATGCCGCCCGAAGCGCGGATTCTGCTGTATGAATTTGCCACCGGCGGCGGACTGGCCGCCCAGGGCGAGGCCAACGGCTCGCCCTGGTTTGCCGAAGGTCTGGCGATGCTCCGCGCCTTGGCCGCCGATCTCGCCGCGGTGCCGAGCTGCGAGGTCCGGGTGCTGTGCGACCGGCGGTTGAAACTCGATCTGCCCGGCTGCCAGGTCGTGCCCGTGGAAGGCCCCACCAGCGATCTAGAAGTTCTCTCCGCCGAGGCAGCCACGGCCAATTGGACGATCGTCATCGCACCCGAGACCGGCGGTCTGCTCGAGTCGCGAGCCCGGGCCGTCTTGGCCGGCGGCGGCCGGTTGCTCGGTCCGGACCCTGGGTTCATCGCGCTGTGCGGCGACAAACAACGGCTGGCCGAACATCTGGCCGCGGCAGGCGTGCCGGTGCCACCGGGATATGATTTAGGGCGTGCCTGCCAGCGGGAGGGCCGCAATCGGGAGGGCGAGGCTCCTGCCGAGCCTAACAGCGCGGTCGACGTGATTTCGGCGGCTCGGCCGGAGCCTCGCCCTCCCGATGATTCGATCCCGGCCGGCGCGTGTTTTCCCGCGGTGCTCAAGCCGCGCGACGGAGCCGGCTCCGAAGGCGTGCTGCTCGTTCCCGACGCCGCCAGCCTGCCCCCGGCAGCCGAGCGTCCGGGCGCGTGGCGGTTGGAACGTTACTACCCCGGCGCCGCGGCCAGCGTGGCGTGCCTGCAAGGACCTGGCGGCGCGCAGCTGCTCGAACCCTGCCGCCAGCGGATGCTTCGCGACGGTCGCCGCTTGCGATATGCCGGCGGCCATCTGCCGCTGGCCGCCAGGCTGCGCGAGCGCGCCGGCAATCTGGCGCAGCGGGCGATCGCCGGTCTGCCCCGCGGGCACGGCTACTTGGGCATCGACATGGTCTTGGGCCCGCAGGCCGACGGCTCGGGCGACGTGGTCATCGAAGTCAACCCACGGTTGACGACTTCTTATATCGCGCTGCGGCTGGCCGCGCGCACGAACCTGGCTGAGGCGATGCTGGCCTGGGCTGAAGGCCGCAATTGCGAGCTGGAATTTTCTACTGACCATGTATACTTTTCTTCCACCGGGCTGGCCTGGCGTGGCGGCCGCCCGGAAAAGCTTCCCCAGGCGGCGCGATGAGCTGGTTGGCATTGGATGTTGGCGGGGCGAACTTGAAAGTCGCCGATGGCCGCGGCTTTGGAGCGACCGTGCCCTTTGCGCTCTGGCGCGAGCCGCAGCGGCTTGCCGCGGCGCTAGCGAGCCTGCTTCGCAGCGCTCCGCCGGCTGAGCGTTTGGCGGCGACCATGACCGGCGAGCTGGCCGATTGCTTCACAACCAAGGCCGAGGGCGTCCGCGCGATCGTTGCAGCGTTGGAAGAGATCGCAGCCGGCCGGCTGCTACACATTTATCGCACGGATGGCCGACTGGTCGACCCGGCGGCGG
>DATCFX010000123.1:0-2844 GCA_036509275.1 Pirellulales bacterium
ATCGACAAAATGCCAGTACCAGCTCACGAGTTGCAGCGCTCGGTGACCGACGGAGGCCAGCCGACTGCTGAGCACGAGGCCGAGCACGACGAGCATCACCAGGATGCCGATCGTCACGTGCAGGCCGTGAAAACCGACGACCGTGTAATACGTCGAGCCGAACAGATTGCGGCTGATGGTCAGGTCGTGCTTCTCGATCAGATCGTGCCACTCGTAAGCCGTGCCGGCGATGAACGCGGCCCCGAGCAGGATTGTCGCGCTCCACCACAGGCAGAAGCGTTTTGAGTGACTGGCCCGTGCGGCGGATTCGGCAAAGTGGATCGTCGCGCTGCTGGAGAGCAGGCAAACGGTCATGCCGATCACCAGCGGCAGGCTGAGCGCTTCTCGCGGCGTGGGGGCCACGGTGTCGGTCCCCATGAACGTGACGTAGGTCATCAGCAGGGTGCCGAACAGTGCGGCCTCGGACACGAGGAACGTGACCATGCCCCACTGCGCCGCATCGAGCGCATTGTGGGCTGCGATGGCCGGCGGAAAACTCGTCGGCTCGGCATGACCGGTTGCGGTCATCGGATGCTCGGCTCCGCTCATTCGTATTTCCAGTCGGGATCGTCCGGGTGTTTCTGGTCCCACAGCGGGCGGCGGCTATGCACCTGCGGGATGACCTCGAAGTTGTACGAAGGCGGCGGCGAACTGGTGGTCCATTCCAGCGTCCACGCATTCCACGGGTCGCTGCCTGCCGGGCGGCCTTTGAAATATGAATACACGATGTTGTAGAGAAAGATGGCAAAGCTGGGCGCCTGCAACAGGGCGCCCGCCGTGGTCAGTTGGTTCCACAGGGCCCAGCCACGGTCGGCATCGTAGGTATAGATGCGCCGCGGCATGCCCAGAAAGCCGGAGATGTGCATCGGCCCGAACGTGAGCATGAACCCCAGGTACAACAGCCAGAACTGCCAGCGCGCGAGCCGCTCGGAGAGCATCCGGCCGGTGGCCTTGGGATACCAGTAGTGCAGGCCGGCGAACACGCCGAACAGCGTGCCGCCGATCAGCACCCAGTGGAAATGTCCGACCACGAAATAGCTGTCCGAAAGCTGAAAGTCGAAGGGCGCCGCGGCCAGCATGATGCCCGTCAGCCCGCCGATCAGAAACATCGACAGGAAGCCGAAGGTAAACAACATGGGCGAGGGAAACGACAGCCGGCCGCCATACATCGTAGCCAGCCAATTGAAGAACTTGATGCCGGTGGGAATCGACACCAGCAGGCTGGCCGAGGCGAAGTACAAGTCGAGCGTGCGGCTCATGCCCACGGTGAACATGTGATGTGCCCACACGCCCATGCTGATAAAGGCGATGGCCGCCGTGGCGGCCGCCATGAATTCGTAGCCGAACAGCACTTTGCGCGAGAAAACCGGGATGATCTCCGAGACCACGCCGAAGACCGGCAGGATGAGGATGTACACCTCGGGATGGCCGAAGAACCAGAACAAGTGCTGCCAGAGCAGGGCCGAGCCGCCGTTTTGAGCGTCGAAGAAGTGAGCGCCCAGGTTGCGATCCAGCAGGACCATGACCAGCGCGACCGTCAGCGGCGGCATCACCAACACGATCTGAAAACTGGTCCAGAGCATCGTCCAAGTGAAAAACGGTATCTTGCGCAGCGTCATGCCGGGAGCGCGCATGCCCAGGATCGTGGCGATGAAGTTGATGCCGGCGGTCAGCGTGCCCACGCCGGTGACAATCAGCCCCAGGGCCCACAGGTCGGTGGCCGCCGAGCGGGCGAACGTGCGTTCGGTGAGCGGGGCATAGGCGAACCAGCCCATCGCCGGCGCGCCGCCGGTGGCGAAGCTCGCATACACCAGCAGCCCGCCCAGCAGCGTGGCCCAGAATCCCAGCGCGTTGAGCCGCGGAAAGGCCATGTCGCGGGCGCCGATCATCAGCGGGACCAGATAGTTGCCGATTCCCACCAGGATCGGAATGCCGACGAAAAAAACCATCGTCGTGCCGTGCATCGTGAACAGTTGATTGAACGTGTCGGGCGCCAAAAAGTTGTTGCGCGGCACAATCAACTGGCAGCGCATCAACAGCGCCTCGATGCCGGCAATGACCAAAAACACCACGGCCATCAGAATGTACAGGATGCCGATCTTCTTGTGGTCGACCGTCGTGGTCCAGTCGTACACGATCGAATACTGCCTGCGATGCGCGGGCTGGTCTTCGGCGGCAGTCGTATTGGATTCGCAGATGGCCATGAAAAAAGTTCTACTCGAGCGAGCTTAAGTACCGCAAAACCTGCGTGCGCTGCTGATCGGTTAAGCCAAAGGCCGGCATCAGGCAGCCCGGCTTGATCTGCTGTGGATCGGTGAACCAGGTTCGCAAATTGTCGGGCGTGTTGGGCAGCATGCCGGCGGCCAGCGTTTGCCGGCTGGCCAGGTGCGTCAGATCGGGGCCATAGGTGCCGCGGGCACTCGTGCCGCGCACGCGGTGGCAATTGACGCACGACAGGCCCAGGAAAGCCTGCCTGGCCTCGCGCACGGCCGGCCGATCGGGCGCTGCGGCCGCCTCGTGCTTGAGCCAACGCTGGAAATCGTCCAGCGCATCGACGTTGACGCGCAGCAGCATATTGGCGTGCTGCGTGCCGCAGTATTCGGCACATTGGCCGACATACAGCCCCGGCTTTTCGGTCTGGAACCACATGCTGTTGGTATGGCCGGGAATCAGGTCGGTTTTGCCTGCCAGCCGCGGGACCCAAAAACTATGGCAGACGTCGGCGCTTTTGAGCGTCAGATAGACGGGCCGCGGCGTGCCGTCGGCCGAGGCCGGCACGTGCAGTTCGTTGGCCGTGACGAAGCC
>DATCFX010000124.1:0-6179 GCA_036509275.1 Pirellulales bacterium
GAACTGTACGAAGTCGTGCGCGAGCTGTACGACGCCTGCCTGGCCGTCGGGCCCGCCTGGACTCAGCAGGACGCCGACGCCTATCTCAAGGTCGTGCGAAAAAAGATCGGCCGGCTGCACCGCGCTGCCCAGCAGTTTGTCGCCCTGCAACCCCGCGTTTCCGTCCACACCAACTTCAAAATGGCCGTCACATCCCTCAACACCGCACTAGCCGACATCGACCAAGTATTGGCCGCCATCGAACCGGCCACCTCCCCGGGCTGACGCCACGCACGCTCGCCATTTTTCACTCTGCACTCCCCATTTCCCCTCACGTTCCCCGCACTAGCCCGAACCACTCGATCTGCCGCCGCGGGCAGTACCGCACTCCGGCCTGCTGGCAGTACGGCTTGAGCCACGCCGCCCTGGCGGCCAACTCGGCCGAGTCGGTGCCCTGCGGCATCAAGAGGACGAGCGATCGGTCGACGCCCGGCAATTGATCCAGGTAGCGTTCGACTTCCTGACAATCGGCGGGCGACTGTACCACGAATTTCAATTGGTAGGCGTATTCGTCCAGCAGTCGGCGCACGATGGCCGGCGCGTGCCGCGTCCGCTCGTGCCGCTTGCGCCAGCGCGGGTGATGCCCGCGCGGTGCCGAGTTCGAGAGCTTGGGGCTGATCGACATCAAATCGGCCTCGACAGGCAAATACAGCGTGCCGGCCGTTTCGACCGTGATGTGCAGCCCACGCCGCTTCAACTCGCCGGCCAGCGGCAGTAGCTCGGCAAACAGCATCGGCTCGCCGCCGGTGAGCACCACGTGGCCGCAATCCAGCTCCTCGACCCGCGCCAGAATATCATCGACCGCCAGGTCGTCTCCCTCGGGCGACCACGAGGCAAACGGCGTATCGCAAAACCAGCAGCGCAAATTGCAGCCGCTGGTGCGCACGAAGGCGCTTTCAGTGCCGGTGAGCAATCCTTCGCCCTGAATCGACAGGTAAATCTCAGCGATCTTCATGACTGATACACGGCGGGGTCGGACAAGCCGGCCGCTTCGAACCCTTTCAGGCGCAGAATGCACGCATCGCAGCGGCCGCAGGCCCGGCCCGCCGCATCCGGATCGTAGCAGGAATGGGTCAGTGCGTAGTCCACGCCCAATTCGATGCCGACAGTAATGATCTGGCTTTTGGTCATTTCGACCAGCGGGGCGTGGATTCGAAAATCGAGCCGGCCTTCGACGCCGGCCTTGGTGGCCAAGTTGGCCAGTCGCTCGAACGCCCGCACGAACTCCGGCCGGCAGTCGGGATAGCCGCTATAGTCGACCGCGTTGACACCGATAAAAATGTCGGCCGCATCCAGCACCTCGGCCAAACCCAGCGCCAGGGCTAGAAACACGGTATTGCGGGCCGGCACATACGTGACCGGAATCGCCGCTTCCATTTCCGCCGGGCTGCGTCCCTTGGGCACGTCGATGGCCGCCGTTAGCGCACTACCGCCAAATACCGACAGGTCGATGCTGACCGTGCGATGGTCGGCGATGTCCAGCGAGCGGGCCACGGCTGCCGCGGCCGAAAGCTCGAAACGATGCCGCTGGCCGTAATCGACGCTCAGCGCGTGCAGCGTGAAACCCTGCCGGCGCGCGATCGCCGCCACCGTGGCCGAATCCAAACCGCCAGACAACAGCACGACCGCATGAGCCACGACAACACCCCCTTAGCCGGCTCCATTTAGCCGGCTCCATTTAGCCGGCTCCTTTAGGAGCCGATTCCGAAGCATAAGCGAACCAGCGGCAAACCGCCGCCGATTGATCCCGGCCGGCCCTTCCGGCTCAGCATCCATCATGCCAAAATACAAACCCGAAAAAAAGGAGTGAGCATGCCGCCCGAGTTTCGCGCCAGCCTGGAAACCTTCGCCAATCAGTTTCCCGGCCGGGCCTACACCATCGAGATCGTCTGTCCCGAGTTCACCAGCGTCTGCCCCAAGACCGGCCAGCCGGATTTTGGCACGCTGACGTTCCGCTACGAGCCGGACGAGAAATGCGTCGAGCTCAAGAGCCTGAAGCTGTATTTGCAGCAGTTTCGCAACGAGGGCATCTTCTACGAGCACGTCACCAACCGCATTCTCGACGACCTCGTGGCCACGGTCGAGCCCCGCTGGATGGAACTGGTCGCCGCCTTCACGCCCCGCGGCGGCATCCACACCACCATCACGGCCCGGCACGAGGCGCGGCGGGATTAGGTAGTCTCAGATTGCCGTAGAACAACACCGTGCGCAACGAGGACGCTATTGAATGCTAGAGATTTCGGTAAGGCCGATGGAGCGGCTCGTCCCCGAACGTTCGAGCAGATCGATCTGGACGGAGGTCCCCACGGTCCTGATGGCACACGGAACGCCAACGACCGTTGATCCATTGTGAAGCTTCACCTGCGACTGGTGGACGGGACCCTGACGCGAGATGAGTCCGGCCACCGCTTGCACAACTTCAGCTGGTGTCATCGGGCCAAGGCGCGGATAGATGTATAGCTCGTCGATCGCGAGCGCGCCGAGGCGTTGGGAACCTGACCGGACGGCTATTCCGCCGGCAGCCTGATCGCGTAACTTAATTGCAGCCTGTGCGACTGGGTTGGCGCTGTTGACAAGCTTCACCTGAGAAAGGGAAATTGGCGAATCTGGAAACTTTCTGAGTGACAAATAAAGACGCCGGTAGGACTCGCCGAGATTCATCGTCGTATCGACGGCATCCGACCCGACGTAGAGGAACCACAGCCCCTCCTCACGGGTTTTCGCCCAGAACGCCACCGTAACATCGAAGCCATCGCGAACCAGTTGCGAGATCAGCTTCATCCCGTCGTCGATGCGGCGATCTACCAGTAATTCTGTATCCATAGCAACACCCCGTCAGGGTTTTCCGTGATTGCGCGGTAGAGGTCTCTGGCCTTCGCTTCCGTTTTCATCTCGTACCGAACCGTTTCTTTCCATTGCGTAACAATACCCCAATTTGTGACGAACGCATCGCCAGCCGCCGCGCTCGTAGCGAGGCGTGCGTTGAGTTCCGCCGCGAGCCCGGCGACATTGATCAACTCGCCAAAATCGTGGGTCCAGCAGTCTGCCGCAAATTTCTTGTCCTGAAAAACACCGCCCGTAACGACCATCCGTGCCAGAACGGATGATTTGAGCGCGCACTCGACCGCGTAGCCCGCAACGTAAAAAGCGAATGCCCAGCGTCCCCCGGCAAGCAGCGCATCCGCGTCGTGAATCCGTTCGGTCGCCAATTGCCGAAGCTCAGCCTGGTTCATTCGGATGTCCCAAATACTGGCCAGTCATGCTCTATCTTAGCAAACCGCGACCGCGAAGTGAGTATTCAGTATGCCCGATGACCGGGCCGGCCGGCCCAGTCGGCAAACAGTTGGCGGCAATCGTCGGTCAGCATCCCGGAGTGTAGCTCCAGCCGACTACCGCCCAGCCGCACCATGTCGGTTGCGGCGATTGGCAATTCGTTGAAGCCGGCCGCTTGGGCGTCGGCGATGCCGGCCCCGTAGTACACGCGGCCGACGCGCGCCCAGTGCAGCGCGGCCAGGCACATGGGGCACGGTTCGCACGTCGTGGCCACCAGGGCGCTGTGCAAGTGAATGTCTCCCAACTCACGGCAGGCCGCGCGCAGCGCCGTCATTTCGGCATGCGCCGTGATGTCGGTCGAGAGCAGCACGCGGTTGTGCTCGACCGCCAGCACGCGGTCACCCAGCGCAATGGCACAGCCAAAGGGCGTCTGCCCTTGCGCGATCCCCTCGCGGCATTTCGCGATCGCCAGTTGCATCAATTCATCGGGAGCGATCACGCGGTTCTCCCTGGGTCTCGTACGCGCATGTTTGACGGGTGCCATGCAACGCCGATTAGTGGGCGAACGATGCTGGCGTGGTGATGTTATTTCGCCTGCTCACTTTAGCGTATTTTGGCGGGTGGGGTGAAAGGAGTGGTCGCTAGCAGGGAGAAGAAAAGAAAGGCTGTTCCCCGCAATGATGGATGGTGTGATCAAACCCTCCCATCACGAAGCGAACAGCCATGGCCCGAGGCGCATCGAAGCGTCGCCAGCGAACCAGCAGTAAAGCGATCCGGGAATGGCCTCGTCGAAAGCCTCACAAGCCGCCGGGACCACCCCAACTGCACACCCAGGGAAGAACAGAAGTCCTTACGCGACCGACTACTGGGGGCCGCCTAACGATCGATCGAAAAATAACTTCCGCTTTTTACGGCCCTTCGCCCTGCTCTCTCCCACAAGGGTAGAGGGGTTGCGGAGAAGTTATTTTTCTGTCGCTCCTAGCGAGGCGCATATTTAACGGCGTTGGGTGGCACCCGGCCGCGGCTACCGCGGCATGAGGCCCTGGCGCTCGATGGGCTGGCTCATGGCGCTGGCGTGGCGGCCGTCTTCCAAGCCGAGCCGCTTCATCTTTTTGTAGAGCGTGGTGCGGTTGATGCCCAGGCACTCGGCCGTGGCGTGACGATTCCAGTTGTTGCTTTCCAGCACCTGCAAGATGATCTGGCGTTCCGGCAACTCCATTGCCTCTTTCAACGATCCCTTGCCTGCCGCGGCGCTGGCGGTGGGCAAGCCAACCGGCATGTTGACCGGCAGATCTTCCACGCCGATTATGTCGCGCTTGCCTAAAAACACGGCGCGCTCGACGACGTTTTGCAGTTCACGGACATTGCCCGGCCAGGTGTGGCGCTGCATGGCGGCGATCGCCTCGTCCGTAAAGCCGTGCACCTTTTTGCCCGCCTCTTCGCAGACGCGATCCAAAAAGTGCTGGGCCAGCAGCGGAATATCGCTCAAGCGCTCGCGCAGGTTCGGCAGCTCGACGTTGATCACGTTCACCCGATAATACAGATCCTGGCGGAAGCGGCCGACGCGGACCAGTTCTTCCAGGTTTTCGTTCGTGGCCAGAATCACGCGCGCATCGACGTGAAACGTTTTGTTGCCGCCCACCTGCTCGAACTCGAATTCCTGGAGCACGCGCAGCAGCTTGACCTGAAAGGCCGGGCTGGCCGTTCCGATTTCATCAAGAAAAATCGTGCCGCCGTCGGCCTGCTTGAACTTGCCGATCTTGTCGGTATTGGCCCCGGTAAACGCGCCGGCCACGTGCCCGAACAATTCGCTCTCCAGCAGCGCCTCGGGCAGTGCCCCGCAGGCGACTTCGACAAACGGCTGATCGCGCCGCGCGCTGCGCCGGTGTACGGCCCGGGCAATCAGCGATTTGCCGGTACCGCTTTCGCCCGTGACCAGGATCGTGGCCTTGGTATCCGCCACGCTGTCGACCACGTCGAACACCTTGCGCATGCGAACGTCGTGGCCGATGATGTTTTCCATGCCGAAGCGCAGATCGAGCTGGGCTTTGAGATTCTTGTTCTCTTCCAGCACTTGCCGCTGATTAAGGGCCCGCTCGATCGAGAGCTCGAGTTCTTCGTCAATCAATGGCTTGGTGAGCAGATCGAAGGCGCCGGCGCGAATCGCCTCAATGGCGGTCTCGACTGTGCCGTAGCCGGTAATCAGAATGACCGTGGTGCCCGGCCGCGTGCGTCGGCAATGTTCGAGGATCTCGAAGCCATCGGCATCGCCCAGGCGAATGTCGGCCAGCACGAGGTCATACCCGCGGCGATCGACGGCCGCGACGGCTGCCTGATACGTTTGGGCGGTGTCCACCTGGAAGCCCTGCGAGGCCAGCCAGTCGGCCATCGACTCCAGGATTTGCCGGTCGTCATCGACCAGCAGCAGGCTGGCGCGCTTCGCATTGGCTTTGGCGCTCATCGCTCGCTCCCGATGCCGCACGCTTGCCCCGCCGCCGGGCTCGTTTCGAGGCCCGTTGTCGACATGGCAATCGCCGCATCCACTTATGTTTCAAATGTTTATGATAAATGCGACAGCCCTGGCACCCTGGCCCATGTGGGACCGGCGCGCAGTTGCCCGCGAAGGTATTTAGGCCACAACTCGGGCCACGTCAAAGTGATGCGGCGTGGCTGCCGGACAAAATGCAGCTGGGCGCTAGCAGAAAAGCCGGCAAATGCGGCTCCCCCGGCCTGCTGGCTGAGGGCGAATTGCCTGCTGGCACGATGGTCATAAGATACCCTTATATTGTGTGCCGACATTGCCATCATTTCTGCTGGGGTGTTTCCCCGGCCGGCATGTTGTGCTACCCAATAGTCTTTTCGGCGCT
>DATCFX010000125.1:0-2120 GCA_036509275.1 Pirellulales bacterium
CGAACTGGATCCCTTTCGCGGGCAGCGACCCGACGAGCGGCAATGGCCCAGCGCCGAAGACCGGACCCGCTGCGCGCAGATCATCGAGCGCAGCGAGTCGCTGTTTCGCGAGATCCTGGATCGCGAGAAGCAGAGCGAACAGTCGCTTGGCCGCCGGCGCGACGAAGCGGCCGCCAGGCTTGAGCAGGCCCATGCGGCCAGCCTGGCGCGCGGCGCGTACGGCGCTTCGTACGTGCGGCCGCTGGGAAAGTTGGACCTTAGTTCGGAGGTAGCATGAAGATGATGCACGACACCGAAACGGCCTTGAGCGTCAGTCCCGCGGCCGACGCCCATGACTTGGAACTGGTACTCGAGGCCTGGCAGGAAGCCACGGTCCGGCTGGAGCAGACGCACGCGGCGCTGCGCGACGAAGTTCGCCGGCTGAGCGACGAGCTGGAAATCAAGAACCGCGAGCTGGCCCGCAAGAATCGACTGGCCGACTTGGGGCAGATCGCCTCGCACATTGCCCACGAGGTGCGTAACAACCTGGTGCCCGTGTCGTTGTATCTCAGCTTGCTGCGCCGCCGGATCAGCGACGACGCCGGCAGCCTGGACGTGCTGGAGAAGGTGGCCTGCGGGGTGCAGGCGCTGGACTCGACGGTCAACGACCTGCTGCACTTCACGGTCGACCGCGATCCGCACTGGTCCACGATCAATGTGCGCGACCTGGTGGACGACGTGTGCGCGTCGCTGGCCCCGCAGTTCGAGGCGCAGTCGATCGAGGTGGTCGCCAATTTGCCCGCCCAAACGACGATCGCTGCCGACCGCGACATGTTTCGCCGCGCCGTGCTGAATATCGCGCTCAACGCCCTGGATGCCATGCCCGACGGCGGCGAGCTGGTGTTTACCGCCTGCCCGAGCCGCGACGGCTTCGAGCTGGAGATTGCCGACAGCGGGCCCGGCCTGGGCGAAGAAGCGTCGCGCCGGGCGTTCGAGCCGTTCTTCAGCACCAAGAGCACCGGCACCGGGCTGGGGCTGGCCATCGTCGAGCGGATTGCGGAAGCCCACGGCGGCTGGGCCGGCGCGGTCAACTGCCCCGAAGGCGGCGCCGCCTTCACGATCCGCATTCCCCGGCACGCGCTGGAGGCCGCCGCATGAGCATCAAACCACGCGCTTTTTCAGGCCCCACCGCCAGAACGCCGCCGGGCCGCATCCTGGTCGTCGACGATCATCGCCAGGCGCGCGAGTCGATGGCCGAAATCCTGCGGCACGCCGGCCACAAGGTGCAGTGCGTCTCCAGCGCCGCCGAGGCGCTGGCCTTGCTGCCCAGCCAGCCGGTGGACCTGGTGCTCACCGATCTGCAAATGCCCGGCATGAGCGGCCTGGACTTCATCCGCGAGCTGGAGCGCCGCAACTACGGGGCGCAGGTCGTGATGGTCACGGCCTTTGCCACAGTGGCCTCGGCCGTCGAGGCCATGCGGCACGGGGCCTTCGACTATATCGAAAAACCGTTCGCCGCCGAGCAGCTCGAAGACCTGGTCGGCCGCGCCGTCGCCCACGGCCGAATGCTCGACAGCAGCCGCGCGCTGCCGATTCCGCATGCCGGCCTCGACGCGCCAGCCATGATCGGCGACAGCGAGCCGATGCGGCAACTGCGGGCCCAGATCGCCCGCACCGCCCCGACCGCGGAAACGATTCTGATCGTGGGCGAGAGCGGCACCGGCAAAGAACTGGTCGCCAGGACCGTCCACGCAGCCAGCCAGCGGGCCGACCGCCCGCTGGTGAGTTTGAATTGTCCGGCGCTGTCGGCCCACTTGATGGAAAGCGAGTTGTTCGGCCATGAGCGCGGAGCGTTCACCGGGGCCGAGAGCCCGCGCACCGGGCGATTCGAGTTGGCCGACGGCGGCTCGATCCTGCTGGACGAAATCACCGAGATCGAACTGCCGCTGCAAGCCAAGCTGCTGCGCGTGCTGCAAGAGAAAACCTTCGAGCGCGTCGGCTCGAGCGAAACCCGCTCCGTCGACGTCCGCGTGCTGGCCACCACCAACCGCCAACTCCGGGCGGAAGTGGCGGCGGGCCGCTTTCGCGAGGACTTGTTTTACCGGCTGGCCGTGATCCCGCTCGAGGTGCCGCCGCTGCGG
>DATCFX010000126.1:0-2972 GCA_036509275.1 Pirellulales bacterium
TGCCGCACGCTGGCCGCGTGAGCCAGTTGCTGCCGCTGCGACTCTCCCAAGAAGCTCTGCTGGAGCCCTTCAAGCGTGACTGCTGCTGCCTGGCGATAGAGCGGCTCGGCCCGGGCGTAATCGCCCATGCTCTGGTACAGCAAGGCCAGGTTGTTCAGGCTCCCGGCGTAGTTGGGATGCGCTTCACCCAGGGCTTTCTTATTGATTTCCGCTGCCTGGCGATAGAGCGGCTCGGCCCGGGCGTAGTCGCCCAGGCTGCGGTATAGCTCGGCCAGATTGTTCAGGTCGGTGGCGTAGTCGGGATGCGCTTCGCCCAGCGCTTTCTTGCGGATTTCCATTGCCTGGCGATAGAGCGGCTCGGCCCGGGCGTAGTCGCCTGTGCCGACGTACAGCGCGGCCAGGTTGTTCAGGCTCGTGGCATAGTCGGGATGCGCTTCACCCAGAACCTTCTTGCGGATTTCCATTGCCTGGCGAAAGAGCGGCTCGGCCCGGGCGTAGTCCCCCATGCTGCGGTATAATTCGGCCAGGTTGTTCAGGCTCGTGGCATAGTCGGGATGGGCTTCGCCCAGGAGGCGAAGGCGGGTGACCCGGCACTTCTCGGCCAACTCGATCGCGGCCTGGTATTGCCCCTCGCCATAGAGCCGGACCAGCTTGCGATTGGCCTGCTCCGCATTGCGAAGATCCTGCCGGTCCCGCGGGTTGAGTTTCGCCAGCAGCCGGGCCTGCTCGACTTGCAGCCGAGCGTCGGTCACCTTCCAATGGCCGCCGCCAAGCACGGCCGTGCGGATGTCGAGCGCTTCCTGGAACCGCTTTTCCGCCTGGGAAAAACTCTCGCGTTCGAGTTCGCGCTGCCCTAGCCAACCGAGCGAAACGGCCAGGTCGTCCGTGGGTTGCCGATAAAGCTCGCGCTCGATGGCCAGCATCTTTTCGCCGGCGGCAATCGCGTCGGCCGTTTTGCCTGCCGCGCGCAATTGCTGGGCCTGCTCCCACAGCCGATTGCGTTCGGCAAGTTTTGCTTGTTGCGCCGCAGCGGCTGCCGGTGCTTGGGCCGCCAGCGGCGAGGCCAACAACGTGCAGAGCGCCCAGGCGACCACAACCGCCGCAACGAATTTGCGTGTCATGCAACCAGCCCCCGTTGCGCGTGGCTCGGGCCATGCTGCGTTCAACGTCGAACGTGCGGCCGAGATGATCCTCTCACCATAACGCCGCGTCGGAGCGCCGGGCAAGCAGATTGCGCCCGGCGATCGGCCCGCAGGGCCGTTGTGCCGTTAATCGTTCGCAGCGGAGCGCGCCTCGAGGAGCGCGGCTGGGGGATTGGGTATCGGTAGCAGGTACGGCTTGATTTTGGCGAGCTTCTTGGGGCCGATGCCGGAGACGCGATCGAGGTCGTCGTGCATGGTATAGGGGCCGTCGAGCTGCCGGCTTTCGACGATCCGCCGGGCTAGCGTTTCGCCCAGGCCGGGGAGTTGGGCCAGTTCGGGCCACGGCGCCGTGTTCAAGTCGACGCGAAACGCGGCGGGCCGAGCCGCTTGTCGGTCCAGCTCGACAAGCTGGCCGGAAGGACCGCCGGCCGCCAGCCAATAGACCGCCAGCGCGACCAGGCCCAGCAACACCAAAGCCGCGACCGCTGGCTGATCGTGCGGCCGCAGGATCCAAGGCGAAGCGGTGGACGGGTTGCTCATCTGCGCTCAATTTGCAGGCGGCTCAATTTGCAGGCGGCTCATTTTGCAGGCGGCTCATTTTGTCGGCGGCGGGGCCTGCTGGTCGGCGCCGCGGACCTGCGAAGTGCCGGTGGAATAGGCGCGGTATTGATCGGCGTACTCGGCCGGCGGCCGGGTGCGCGCCGTATCGCGCAGGTTGCGGAGCCGCTGATTGCGATAATGGTCGCCGGCGGAAGTGGTGCCGTGCGGACGCAGGCCCAGGCTGCGGAGCGATTCGTCGAGCTGCGTTTGGGCCGCACGGCCGGCGTCGCCGGGCTGCCGGGCCGCACGCTTCATCGCTTCCCAACGATTGATGAAACGCTGGGCGTCGTCGCGCGTCCACTTGAGCTTGTGGAGCAAGTCGTCGGCCCCGGGCTTATCGAGTTGATGCTTCAAGCGATCGAGCGCCAGATCCGTCGCCTTGCGGGCATAATCCAGGTTTGGGTCTTCTTCCGGCCCGGCGGGACTCGCTGACTGGGGCGAGCGAGCTCCCGTGTACTGATCGGCGGAGCCACCGCCGCCGGGGTTGCCGGCTCCCTGCTGCTTGCCGCCTCCCTGGGCCGCGGCGGTGGGCTTGCCGTCGGGAGTCTCGCCCTGGGGTGAGCTCTGCGGTTGATTCCTGCCGGAGGCGGCTGATTGCGGGCCGCCGGGTTTGGAATCGCCCGGCTTCTGGCCGGAGCCTTGGCCGGGTTGCTGGCCGCTGGCGCCGGGCGTGGGCTTTTTCGCCTGGGCCTGGTCGCCGCTTTTGCCGCTGGTTTCGCCGGGGCCTTTTTCGTTGGATTTTCCGCCGCCTTCGTCCGAGGCCGTGTTCTGCCCCGCGCCGCCGGTGCCGGGCTGATTGGCCTTCTGGCCTCCGCCCTCTTCGCCGCCGCCCGACTGATCGCCGCCGACAGAACCCTTGGAGTTCGAATCCTGGGGGCTGCGGCTGGGGGAACTGCCTTCGCCCGAGTTCATCGGCTGCTGCTGACCGCCCGACTGATCGGCTTGCTTATCGCGAGACTTGTTCGAATCTTGCGGCGAGGGAGTTCCCTGTTTGTCGTTGGCCGGCTGGCCGGCGCCGGCCTGGTTCTTCTCGTTTTCTGGATCGCCACCTTTGGCAGCCTGCTGACCGCCGGCCTGCGGCTTGGTCGGCTGATCCTGGGCCTGCTGGTCGCCCGACTTGCCGGCCGCTTTGTCGCCCTGGCCAGGCTGGCCGCCGGTCGGCCGACCGGCTTGATCGTCGCCGCCGGGCTTTGCGCCCGGCTGTTTACCGCCTTGATCGCCGGCCGGTTT
>DATCFX010000127.1:0-8412 GCA_036509275.1 Pirellulales bacterium
TCCGCTGGGGCTCGCGGACCTGGGGCAAGCGCAAGGACCGGACCAAGGACTCGGGCATTCTCGTCCACTGCGTCGGGCCCGACGGCAACAACGGCAACTGGATGGCCTCGATCGAGGCGCAGATCATCGAAGGCGGCGTGGGCGATTTTCTCGTCGTCGGCGGCAAGTACAGCGACGGCTCGGCCGTGCCCATGTCGCTCACCTGCGAGCTGCGCACCGACGCCGAGGGCAAGATCTTCAAGGACGCGATGGGCGTGTACTGGAAGAAGGGGGGCCCGCGGAAGACGTTTCCCTCTGGACGGATAAACTGGTACGGCCGCGACCCCGGCTGGAAGGACGTGCTGGGCTTCCGTGGCAAACACGACGTCGAGAGCCCTGACGGCGAGTGGACGCGGATGGAAGTCATCTGCGACGGCGGCCATATCCGCGCGCTCGTCAACGGCGTCCCGGTGAACGAAGGGTTCGACGCCTTCCCCTCGGCCGGCAAGATCATCTTTCAGACCGAAATGGCCGAGATCTTCTTCCGCAAAATCGAACTCTGGCCGCTGCCGAGCAAGTGAAAAACAATGCTGAAGTAGGAATGCGGAATGATGAATAGGTGAAGACGGCACCGGCTGTGGTTTTCCATTCATCATTCACCATTCACACTTCCGCATTTCCTCTCACTCTTCCTCGTCAAACTCCACTTCATCCTTCCGCTGCGAGGGAAAGCAGACGGCGGCTACGCCCAGCGTCACGGCCACGGCGGTGACGACGTAGGCCAGCATGTAGCCTTGCTCGGCAGGCTTGACGACCTCGGGTTTTTTGCGCCCATCCGCTTGCAGGCCAGCGGCCAAACTCAGCCACAGGGCCAGCGCGGCCAAGGCCGCGAATGGTCGGCGGCTCATGCAGCTTTTCATTGAACCCGCCTCAAAAATAAAAATTATAAGAGCTGTTCCAGCGGCCGGGCCAGTTCGCGGAAACGCCGAACCGGCATGGCCAGTGTGTCCCAGCGGGCCGAAATCTGCCGGGCGTGGCAGACGTATTCCGCCAGCCGGATGGCCACAAAGCCATACGTCCGGCCGCGAAAGTCGTACAACTGTTCGGCCGGCAGCGGCGCGCGCCGCCCGCGCACATTGTAAGCGAACACGAACAGCGCCTGGAAGCGCTCGCCAAAAAGTTGTTCCCAGCGCGACAGGCTCACCAGGTCATCACGGGTCGACCAGTTTTTCCAGTACTGGCGCCCGCGGCCCGAGGGAAACAACCGCCCCTTCACGTCCACCAGCCAGGAGCGGCCGCTGGACGACGAGACGATGAAATCCAAACTCTTGACCGAGCCGTCGGCCAGCACCGCGCGTTTGGCCTCGTCCACCGCCACGTAGGCCACGCGCCGCGCGCGCAAAAACTCCTCGAAGGCCAGCTCGTAGTGGTTATCGCGGTCGGCCATGAGAGGAAATGCGGAAGTAGGAACGATGAATGATGAATGAAATGCGTAAGTACGGCAGCATTTCCGTCATTCAGCATTCATCATTCATACTTCATCATTCTTGTCCGCAAGCTTGTCGGCGCCAAGCAGTTCGCGCACCGCGGCAACCACCGCCTGGGGCGAATCCCCCAGCGCCACGGCCTGGCTCTGGCCGCTGGCCAGGTCTTTAATTTGGCACGTGCTGGCCGACCATTCGTCCTCGCCGATGATCAATGCCAGCCGGAACCCGCGGCGATCGGCGTATTTGAGTTGCTGGCCCAGCCGCTTGCACTCCGGGTAGACTTCGACGCCGATGCCGGCGGCGCGCAGGGCCGCGGCCAGCCGCAGGTAATCGTGCAAGCGCTCGGCGACAAAAAACGGCACGAAGACGGGTGCCGGCGTGGATACGCGCTCCAGCAGCCCCAGTTCTTCCATAGCGGCCAACAGCCGATCGAGCCCCAGCGAAGCGCCGATGCCCGGCAACTGCTGATGGGTGTAGAGCGCCGCCAGGTTGTCGTAGCGGCCGCCCGAGCAGACGCTGCCGATCGCCGGCAGGCGATCCAAAAAGGTTTCAAAAATGGTGCCGGTGTAGTAATCCAGCCCCCGGGCAATGGCCACGTCCAGCTTCAACCGCCGCGCAGGCACGCCGGCCGCCGCGCAGGCTGTTAATAACTCGTTCAGCCTGGCGATGCCCTGCTGGCCGGCCTCGTTGCTCCCGACCAGCGGCTCAAGGCCGCGCAGGATTTCGTCGCTCGTGCCGGACAACTCGGCCATCTGCAAAACTTCGGCGGCCTGAGCGCTGGTGGCGCCGGCCACGGCCACCATTTCGTCGGCCACTTTTTGCGGCCCGATCTTGCCGAGCTTATCCAGTGCCCGCAGCACCTCGGTGGCCCGCTCGGCCAATCCCAATTTTTCGAGCAGCCCGGTGAGCACGCGGCGGTTGTTGACGTGAATCGCGAAATCGTCAAAGCCGATCGCCAGCAGCAGATCGTGGATCACGAGTGCCGTTTCGATGTCGGCCACCACGCTCTCGGTGCCAATCGTGTCGAAGTCGCACTGCATGAACTCGCGGTACCGGCCGCGCTGCGTGTTCTCGCCCCGCCAGACGGCGGCAATGTGGTAACGTTTGAAGGGCGTGCCCAGTTGGCCGATATGCTCGGCCGCAAACCGGGCCAGCGGCACCGTCAGATCGAACCGCAGACCGACCCAGCGATCGCCCGAATCCTGGAATTTATACAACTGCTTGTCGGTCTCGGCCCCGCCTTTGCCGGCCAGAATTTCGAGATACTCCAGGGCCGGTGTGTCGATCGGGCTGTAACCATACGAGCGGTACACGCGCCGGGCCGTTTCGATCAGCCGCTCGCGCGGGATCATCGTCTCGGGCAAGTAATCGCGAAAGCCCTTGAGCGTCCGCGGCTCGATCAGCTTGGGTTTATTCACGGCAAAGAGAGTGAAAAGTGAGGAGTGAAGAGTGTTCGAGTCGACGATGGACTTCGAGTCCAACGTCAGCCTATGATCGGCAAGAGTGCCGGCCGCGGGCTGCGGACGCCGGCCTCTGCGTCGGGAAACACCACGTCCATGTACTCCAGCACTTGCTCGGCCGTCTCAAAGTAGCGATCGTACACGTAACGGTCGTCGTATTCGCAATTGTCGGTCGAGTACTCGCGGCAGATGCCGGGCCGGGTGTGATAGATGCCGCAGCGGTTGTCGCTCTGCAAGTGGCGGCAGGGCGTGTGGACCAGCAGGTACCAGGTGTCGTCCTCGGTAAACACCGTGGCCGCGTCGTGCAGCACGTACCAGCGGATGAAGTCCAGATCGCCGCGCTCGGTGGGCGTTTCCATCGCCAGCGCGAAGTAGCGGCAGCACTTGGCCGAACAATAATCGCACAGCACTTCGCCCGGCTTCAAATCACCCCGGGCAATTGGCGGCTTAGTGACCGAAGCCATACGCACCCTCTCCTAAATCAACCCTGTCAAAAGACCGCTCGCCCTCCCGACGCGGCGCGCACGCGGGCCAGCACGCAACGTTAGCAAAACGGCCCAGCCGACACCAGCACCCGCCGCGGCCTTCCCCGCGGAACCAGTCGTTGGGTTGCCCCGTAGCGGCCAGCCGCCATACGGTGAAAAAGCAAGCAGCGGACGTCGCAGGCACCGCGGACCGAGAACAGCAGGAGGAGGCACAACGGCGACGATTCCGCGGCGCCTGTTTGCACCGGCCGATCGGCAGCATATCTTGGATCGCGCGTCGATACGGCCCCGCGCCCGCTGATCTTGTCGAACGACCCCTATGGACGATGACGCACCGCGCCAAGCTGACGTCGCTCGCGAGCATAATCGCCAGGCGTGGGATGCGCGGGTGCGAAAACGGCAGCGGTTTACGCAGCCGGCGGCTGATGAGGACCTGGCCCGGCCGCAGGAGCAGATCGATACGCTCTGGCTGGGCGACGTGGCCGGCAAGCGGCTGTTGTGCCTGGCTAGCGGCGGCGGCCGGCAGAGCATTTTGTATGCGGCCGCCGGGGCCATCGTCACGGTCGTGGATCTCAGCCGCGAGATGCTGGCCCTGGATCGCCAGGTGGCGGCCGAGCGCGGGCTCGACGTGCGGACGGTCGAAACGTCGATGGAAGATCTGTCGATGTTTGCCGCCGGGCAGTTCGAGCTGGTTGTGCAGCCGGTGAGCACTTGCTACGTGCCCGACGTCACGCTCGTCTATCGCCAGGTGGCTCGCGTGCTCGTCGCCGGCGGCCTGTACGTCAGCCAGCACAAGCAGCCGGCCAGTTTGCAGGCGGCGGTCCAGGCTTCGCCGCTGGGCTACGAACTGCTCGAGCCCTATTATCGCAGCGGGCCGCTGCCGCCGGTGGCCGGCAGCCCGCACCGCGAGCACGGCACGCTCGAATTCCTGCACCGCTGGGAAGACCTGCTCGGCGGGCTGTGCCGCGCCGGCTTTGTGATCGAAGACCTGGTCGAGCCGCTACATGCCAAGCCGGATGCTGCCATCGGCACATTTGCCCATCGCAGCCGCTATCTGCCGCCTTATGTGCGGATCAAAGCCCGGCGGCTGGCCGATGCAACGCCCGTCGGCGGCCGGCTGTGGACGCCCGGCGCCTCGTGAGATCGCCACCTTTACCCGCGTTCCTTCTTCCTTTGTGTCGTTGTGGTTGAAGTGCCTTCAGGAATTTGACCACGACGACACGAAGGACACGAAGAAAAGCCGGACGAAGTAGGAGCTCCTTGGCGAGTAGTTGCCGGATGAAGCTCAGGCCGGTGCGCCTGCCGGCGCTTTCGACTGGCCGCAAACCCGGACCACGGCCAGCGCGCAGATCAGCAGGCCGGCCGAGAGCAGGGCCATGCGCAGCCCGCGCATGGGCGACGTTAGAAGTTGCCCCGCAGCCAGCGGCAGCGCGCTGGCCGCCAACGCAACGCACCAGCGCCGCACGCCCGCGCCGTCAGCGAGCATGGCCCAGGCCACGGCCAACACTTGGCAGGCCAGCGCCGCTCCCAACAGCTTCAGGTGCTCGCCGGCCGGTGTGGGCACAAGCGAGGAGAGCGGTCCCAGCAACAAGGCAAACACCGTCGTCAGGGCCAGCATGTCGGCCAGCGAGACCCGGGCGTTGAACCCAGCGGCCTGCCCGGAACCGTTTTGGGCGTTACCGCCTGCGGCCAGCAGCAGCCGCCGGCACAAGAGGGCGGCCAGCACCACGCCCAGTTCGCTCAGCAGCACGGTCGCCATGTCGTGGTTGAACAGCCCCAGCGCGGAACTCCAGACGTTCACGACCAGGCCGGCGGCCGCCAGCCGCACGAGCGTCGATCCGCCGCCGGCTGCGCACCACAAGGCGGCCAGACCGACCTGGCTGGCGGCCAAGGCCAGCACGCAATCGGCGGCCAGCTCGCTGGTCATGGAAGCGAGCGCCGAAAGATCGACCGCCGCCAACGCCGCCACTAACAACAGGATGACTGCCGATTGCCATTTCATCATTCCAGCATGATTCAGCCGCCGGCCGTTTCCAGTCCCCGCCCGGGCTCGATTTGCAAAAGGCACCACGCCGGGCGAAGATACTGACGGCCCCGGAGGCACGGCGGCGGGCAACGGCTCGCTCGTCTTTCTCCAGTCGGGCCGGTAGAACCGCTTCGGAGCCGATACACGCGTGCCCAATCCGCTCTTGCAGGAACTGTGTTGCCTGTTGGGCCAGCCGGTCGCCGGCAATCCCACGCAGTTCATGATGGAAAAGGTGCTGGCGCGGCACGGGCTGGATTGGCGCTACTTGTCGTTCGAGGTCCCGCCCGAGTCGCTGGGCGACGCCGTTCGCGGCATCAAGGCCCTCGGTTTTCGCGGCGCCAATGTCGCGCGGCCGCACACGATGGCGGTCGTCGAATTTCTCGATCGGCTCAGTCCCGCGGCGGCCGCGATCGGAGCCGTCAACTGCCTGGTGCGCGACGGCGAACAACTCGTGGGGGAAAACACCGACGGCAAAGGCTTTGTTCAGTCGCTCGTGGGCGTGTTTGATCCGGCCGGCAAGCAGGTTGCCATTCTCGGCGCTGGCGGCGCCGCCCGAGCGATTGCCGTCGAGCTGGCACTGGCCGGCGCCGCGCGCATCAGCGTGGTCAACCGCACGCCCGAGCGCGGCCTGGCGCTGGCCGAATTGATTACCCAGCAGGCCGGCACGCAGTCCGATTTTGTCCCCTGGAGTGCCAAATACGCCATTCCCGCCGAAATCGATTTGCTGGTGCAAGCCACGAGCATTGGCATGAACGACCCCGAAGCCCGTCTGCCGGTGAGCTTCAAACAGGCGCGACCCGAGCTGGTCGCGGCCGACGTGGTGTTCAACCCGGCCGACACGCCGCTGTTGGAGCTGGCCCGCAAGCACGGCTGCCGAGTGCTCGACGGGCTGGGCATGGTCGTGTACCAGGGAGCCGCGTGCTTCAAACTCTGGACCGGACTGGACCCCGACACGACCGTGATGCGCGAGGCGGTCGAGGAGTTCTTAAGCTTGTAAGCAGCCGCGCCAGCGTTTAGGCTCGCATGCTGCCGCGATTCGCCGCATGGGAAGAGAATTACGGAAGAGAACCACAGGGGCACAGAGGCACAGAGAAAGAAGAAGAGGACGATGAGAGAAACGAATGATGCGTATCGCGGGTTGAACAGAAATCATGGCGATGGGCGAGGTCAAAAGCCTCTCCCCCCTGTCCTCGTCTCTGTGCCTCTGTGCCTCTGTGGTTATTTTCGTCGTCTTACGTTCGCAGCCCTTGCCGCGACGGCCGTGCTGGCCGGCGGTGCGTCCTCAATATCCGCCGACGAGACCGCTCCCGGTCTGCGGCTGTTGGATCGCAACTCGCTGGCCGGCTGGCAATACGGCGAACCCGACACCAGCGGCTGGAGCGTCAAGGACGGCGTGTTGCACGCCGACTCGCCAAAACATCCGCTGCTTTCGGGCTGGACGCTGGGTGATTTCGAGTTGCGGTTCGATTTCGTCGAGTCGAAAGGCGCGTCGTTGACCATTTCCCTGGAGAGAGTGCCCGATGGACACGGGCCGTCGGTGGCGATCAACGGCTCCGAGGCGAAGCTCTCCGGGGCTACTAGCGGGCCGGACAGCATGTCGCTGGGAGCGCCCGCGGATCGCCGTCATTCGGCGGTGTTCACCCGCGAGGGCAAGCAGCTACGGGTGTCGATCGATGGGCTGCTGAAGTCGTCGATGAGCATCCCCGACAGCCGCTTTGGTCTAAGCCTTGCCGCGCACGGTGTTTTGTCGGTTCACGATCTCGAACTCGCCGAGCCGGCCGGCGAGCCGATCTTCAATGGCCGTGATCTGACCGGTTGGTACACGATCGGCAATCGCGACTCGTGGCTGGTCGAAGATGGCAAAATCGTCCTGGTCAACAAGAACGGCAACTACCTGCGCACCGAAAAGCAGTACGGCAATTTCACGCTCTCGCTGCAATACAAAATCGCCCGTAGCGGCAACTCGGGCGTGGGCATTCGCACGCCGCGCGAAGGCTGGCCCTCGGGCGATGGCATGGAACTGCAAATGCTCGACGAAAAGCCCGGCACGCCCATGACGCGGCACTCGACCATGGCCATTTACGGCAACCTCGAGCCGCTGGCCAAGGCCGACCAGCCGGACCAGTGGAACCGCGTGACTATCAAGGCCGACGGTTACATGATCTCGGCCTGGGTCAACGGCGTGCTGGTGCAGCAGGCCGATACGTCGCAGTTGCCGGAACTCAAGCATCGTCATCTGAGCGGCTGGATCGGCTTGCAAGATCACAACGCCCACACCGAGTTTCGCGACCTGCGCGTGCTCGAAGCGCCGCCGGGAGTGGGACTCACCGCCTGGCAAAACCCGCGGCCTGTGTCGGGAGCCGCATTGGTGCTCAATCGGCTGATGAACCTCGACGTGCTCACCCGGCCGGAGGGCACCACCAGCGGGGCGGTGACGCACCGGGTTGCCAGCGATGGCGAAGAAGTGATTGCCGAGTTGCACGGACCTGGTGCCGTGGTGGAGGTCAGCGGCGAGCACACGCACGGGCAAGTGTCACTATTTTTCGACGGCAACTCGAAGCCGGCGGTAGATTGTCCGGCCGCCGAGTTGAAGTCCCGCGTGCCACTGGTCGGGCCGCCGAATCAACCGCTGCTGACGTACGTGCCGTTCAAGCGCTCATTGAAGATCACGGCCACGCAGGCGGCCGGCGATCGTTACCGCGTGTTATACGTGAAGTTTCCCAGCACCGTGCCGGTTGAAAAATTCGCCGGCCCCGATAGCACCGTGCCGCGCGGCTGGCTGCCGGCCATCAGCTACCGTTATCAGCAGCACGGCTGGGGCGGCATGCGCGAGCAGGACGAGGATCTTGATCCGCGCGAAACGTCGGGCAAGCAAACGCTCGAGCCCGGCAAGCGAGTGTCGCTGGTGAAGCTGGATGACGCCGGCATCGTCGAGTGGTTCAAGCTGCACGCGCCGGCCAAGGCGCTCACGAATG
>DATCFX010000128.1:0-3068 GCA_036509275.1 Pirellulales bacterium
CGGGCCACCCACCAGAACATCCCGTATTCGACCAGGTTCCGCAGTCCGTAGGCGGCCAGCAGGTCGGGATCCTTGGGACCGGCAAAAATCTTGAACGGCTCTTGGTGCGAGGCGCCGCCCTTGAGCGTGACCGGCTTGCTGATAATGCGGCAGGAAACGTCGGTGAGTTTTTTCTCCGCGGCCTTCTCGGGCACCGGGCCGACGCGAATCGGCAGTTCGCTGGCAAACGGATCGGCCGCCTCGTCTTTTTCGTCGCCGATCGGCAGCAAGGCCGACGAAAAGTATTGCGAGTCGACGCCGATGTACAGCAGCGGCTGGCCGCTCCAATTGCTGAACTTCTTGTCGATGATCTTGCGGCAGCTCACCAGGTTGTAGCTGCTGAGCTTGGGGCCCTTCTTAAAGCCTACGACCACGTCGCGCAGCCCAGCCGAGTCCCACCACTCGGGACTGATCTTGTAGGCGTACCACGAGCCTTCGGTTGGCAGACCGGTGGGCCCATCGAGCCGGTAGGCCAGCGTGTGCTCGTCCTGGCCGCCATTGCGCAGCTCGACGGTCATCTCCAGATGGTAAGCGGGAAACGTGGGATCGGCCGCCTCCTTGGCCGGAACCTTCGCCAGCCGGAAATGCTTAACGACTTCCAACTTCTCCTTGGGCAACCGGTAGCTAAAGGCCAACTCGTTGTCCTGCTTGCCGCGCTCGAATTTCCAATTGCCCGTGCGCATCGCCAGTCCCGGCAGTTCGTCCTCGTCGGTGGCCAACTCCTGGTCGTCGAGCTGTTCGAGCGTGAGCAGATACGAGAGTGGGTCTTCTTTTTCCCCGGACATTTTCTCCGGCTTGACGATGGCCAGCGGCCGCTTGCCGAGCAGGGCCGTGAGCGTCTGCGGCTTGTCGTCGCGCTTGACTACGATCTCGATCTTCTCGTCCACGCGCGTTTGTTTCATGGCGAGCAGCAGGTCCGCGGCACCGCGAATGCGCCGGCCGGCCAACGAGGTGATCACATCGCCCGCCTTGAGCCCCGCATCGCCGGCCGGAGTGCCGGGACCCACGACGCGCACCAGGCAGCCGGCGTGATCGGGGGCGTCGTCCTCCGACAGATGGCCCAAATAGCCGCTGCGGTCTTCCCATTGCTCGACGTCGGTATAGCGCGGGCTGTTGAGTTCGATGCGCTCCACCGCGGCGCCGCGCGAGTTGAAGATTACGAGCATGCGGTAGGGGCTGCCCGGATCGCCCGAGCCGAGCGTGGCCCAGACTTGCGGCAGTTTTTCGGCCGGAGCCACGATCGCGGGCGGTTTGGCCGGCTTGACCTGCTCACCGGCGGCCTTGGCGGGCGCCGCTTTTCCGTCGGGCTTCTCGGCCGGTTTTGCCCCCTTCTGGTTGGCAGCCTGCTGGTTGGCAGCCGGTTGCTTGGCAGCCGGTTGCTTGGCCGGCAGCGGCTGTTTGGGCAACAGCCGCGGCAGCACCAGCATGTTGAAAGCCAGGATGAGGACTGCCAGAATCCAGAAAATGATATGACGTCGTTGGTCCATTAGCGGTTTTTATTCAATTCTGACGAAGGAACTGGTTGTAAGTCGGCTGATTCGTGGAATCCGTGATCCTGTCTTCCCTTCGTAGCCGGGGCAGTCGGGAAGGACGCGACCGCGGATCACACGGATGACACGCAGCGCTGCGCGAGCGCAGGTCAATGGGCTAGCCCATCGGAGCCGCATTCAATTGCGGCTAGGCGCTTGCCCCCCATTCATCCTTCCGCGTTCATCGTTCCTCATTTCCTCTTAGCGTCCTTCGCGGAGCCGGTCGCCCAGGAAATTGTCGAGATCGGGCGTGTCGTAGATCTTTTGGATCGTCTTTTCGAACGGGTATTCGACCCGCCGAAAATTCACGACGTCGTCTTCGAGCACGACGTAGCAAGCCCGGGGATTGCCGTCGCGCGGTTGTCCGACCGAGCCGACGTTCACCAGCACCTTCATGTCGGACAGCCGGTATTGGTAGTTCAGGTCGTCGGGCGAGAGAAAGTTCAGGTTCTGCGTAAAGACGCCGGGCACGTGCGTGTGTCCCTGAAAGCAAAAACGTTCGACCAGCGCGAAGATTTTTTCCATTTTGCGCTGGTTGTAAATGTCCTCGGGAAAGACGTATTCGTTGAGCGGGTTGCGGGCCGAGCCGTGGACGAACAAAAAGCCGTTCTCGCGGCGATTGCGGGGCAGTTCGCCCAGAAAGGTCCAGCGCCGCACGCGGTCGGCCGGTTCGCCCACCGGGGCTTCGAGCTGTTCACGGGTCCAGAAAATGGCCCGTTCGGCGCCGGCGTTAAAACCTTCGGGATCGAACAGTGCCCCCTGGTCGTGATTGCCGAGGATGCAGAGTTTGCACTGCATGATGCGGTCGATGCACTCGCGCGGGTTGGGGCCATAGCCGATCACGTCGCCCAGGCAGTAGATTTCGGTGATATTCTGCGACTGGATATCGGCCAGCACCGCCTCGAGGGCCTCGAGGTTGCTATGAATATCGCTGATAATGGCTCGCTTCACGCCAGGAATACCTGTTTGCTGGGTCGGCCGAAACGGGGTCAGGATGAGCGAGGACGCGCAGAACCAACGCACCGCCCCACCGCCGGCAACGCGGGCCGGAGTCGGAGCGGAAAAAATTGACCGAAACTCAAACGGCAGTCTAAGTTAGCGTTAGAAAACGGTCAAGCGGGCCGACAGAATCGTGCCCCGCAGGATCGCTCTTGCCCCGGCGGAATGGCCCGTGGCTCGCTTCGACAGCTTTCCACCGTATGAACAGACAAACTCCGAAACCGGCTGCTGCCGTCCATCCGGCAACGTATAACAGGCGGAGCCGCCTCGCGTTCGCGACGGTTGCGCTTTGCGAAGCGGCTCGTCGTGCCGACAGTGCAGTGGGGGTGAGCGCATGAATATCCGGCCGTGGACCAATGGATTCGCGTTTCTCGTAGTCCTTGCGTTTCCAGCGACTTGCGCCTGGTGCCAAACCACCGACGGGCCGAAGCCGCCGATCGGCAAGACGGGGCCGCGGCTCGCCGACGAACTCCGCCCGTTCGACGTCAACGGCGACGGAAA
>DATCFX010000129.1:0-13356 GCA_036509275.1 Pirellulales bacterium
GACGGCCAACTCCCATGACGAGATAAAACGGCTGCAAAAGCAGCAGTCGGGCGGCCAGCCCACGCCGCCGCCACAGTTGGATGCGTTTGAGAGACAGCAAGGCCCCGTCGGCCAAGCCGCAAAAGACATTGATCGGAACCAGTCGCCAGCGCGGCGGGCCGACGGCGACGTGGCGCAGCGTTACCAAAGACGCTTGGAAGAGCAAGCCCAAGGCCGTCCGGCCATTCAAAACGGCGGGCACGGCGGGGCGACCTATTTCGGCAACGCAGCGCCGGGGGCCGGCCCTGCACCGGCCACGTCGCCGCTCGATCGAGCCTCTCGGGCGACCGGGCTGGCCAGCCTCGACGTCAAAATCCCCCGGCGGGGCGTGGTCTATCGGTTTACCACGCCGCGCGGTGAGGTCCACGTGACGGCCCAGGCGGTCTCGGCCCGTTTGACCACGAGCCTCTTCCGCCTGGGCATCGTGGCGCTCGTGGCGCTGTTCGCAATCGCATTCTGCCGCTGGGGGCGCAATGGCCGGCTACTGCGCACACTCGATTCGGGCTTGGGCTGCGGAGCCGTCATTCTCCTGGCCCTGATCAGCTTGGTGTGCGGATTGCCCATGGTCTTGCTCGCGCTGCTGGCGATTGGCATTTTCATGTCCGTGCGCCGCTGGGATGCACCGACGAGCTGAGCGGTCGTGAATCGACCCGGCGAAAGCCGTACCCGCGGCGATGGCCCTCGATGGCTTCCAGCGCGCTAGCGGCTAGATTCCCACTGGCGGAAGAAGACCATGTCCGCCGCCAGCATGTCCGCGGTCTGGTAGGTTCCCGCGATCTCGCTGACGACCAGGCCTTGATAGCCGTGCTCGGCCAGCAAGGTCAACACGGCCGAGACCATTGCGGGCGAAGCGTGCATGGGCCGATGTTCCGCCTGGCCCGGCTGGTAGCCCGGCATGTGAACGTGCCACAGCTTATGACCGTAGCGCAGCAGAAACGAGCGCACCGCGTCCAGCAGTTGCTCGAGCGGCGCGTCGGTCAGAGTGAAATGCCAGAGATGCTCGACGTCCAGCGTCAGGCCGGGATTGCCGTGGGCCCAGGCTTCGAACTCGGCCGGCGAAAGTTCATGGTTTTCCACGGCCAGCCGCAAGCCGCCGTCGAGTTCGAGCAAACGGCCGGCGAGACGATCGTAAAGCGGCTGATGGATGACCATCGCCGGGCAGTCCAACGCACGATACAGGCTGACCGCAGCGGCCAACGTCTGGTCGTCGCGCGGCTCGCGATTGGGGAAGTGCAGGGCGTAACGAAAAGGATAGCGTGCGCAGCGCTCGGCCACCGCGCGCCAATCGGCCAACACCGCCGCGTCGGTCCAAATCTCGGCATGGCGATAGCCGGCATCGCGCGCCGTCGCCATGGCGGCTTCGCGCGGCGCGAACTTTGTGGCCAGCTTCAGCATTCGTGGCAGCCGGCGGCGGGACCGGCACAAGCGACTGGGGGCTGATTAGTCGATGGCTTCGGCCGCCGCGGCGTAAACGACCGCCTCTTGCAAGCTTTGCAAGGCATCGATCACGCTGACTTCGCCGCTGGCCGCATGCGTCTGGAGGTAGCGACGCATGAAGTCCACGGTTTCGTCGATGACGTCGGCCTGCAAGAGCAACAGGTCGCCGGCACGCAGGTTTTTCAGCGCCAGGTCGACGGCCTTGATCGCGCCACAGATGTCGGTCACTTCCGAAACCCGCGAGCCGGCCGCCAGCCCTGTGCGGAAGATGGCCATGATCTCGCCGGCCGCACGTCCGCGCAGGTAATGGTCTTCGTACAGGATCACGTGGTCGAAGCTGTCGCCGAGCAACTCGCCCTGCCGGATCATGTCGCTATCGCGGCGATCGCCGGCGGCCGAGTACACGGCCACGCGGCGCTGGCTGGGAAAGCAGTCGAGCGCCTCGACGAGCGACGACAGGGCCGAGACATTGTGCCCGTAGTCGATGATCACGGTGGCGCCGTTGATCTCCAGCAGATTAAAGCGTCCCGGCACGTGCTGCATGTCGGCGGCGAAGGATTCGAGTCCGGCGCGAATGCTCTCGCGTGACAGGCCCAAGGCCCAAGCGGCGGCGGTGGCGGCCAGGGCGTTTTCGACTTGGAAGCCGATGCGGCCGCCGAAAGTCAGCGGCACCTTGGCCAGCGCCGTGACGGCGACTTCGCGCTCGCCTTCAGCGGCCACGATCTCGCCCTCGCGGACGTAGACGGCGCGGCCGCCCTGTTCGCGATGCGCGGCGAGCACGGGGTGCCGCGGATCGCGCGCGAAAAAGATGATCGGCGCCGGCGAACGTTTGGCCATCTCGGCCACCAGCGGATCGTCGGCCTTGAGCACCGCGGTGCCGGTCGGCAGCAAGGTGTCGACCACCGAGCATTTGACTTTGGCCAACTGCTCGAGCGTGTCGATGCCGGCCACGCCCAGGTGGTCGCCTTCGCCGATATTGGTGACCACGGCCACTTCGCAGCGGTCGAAGCCGAGCCCCTCGCGCAGGATGCCGCCGCGGGCAGTCTCGAACACGGCCACGTCGATCGCCGGATTGGCCAGCACGGCGCGGGCACTCCGCGGTCCGCTGCAATCGCCCGCATCGATGCGGCGCGAGCCCAGGAAGATGCCATCGGTGCAAGACATGCCGACGCGACGGCCGGTGCCGGCCACGATGTGGGCCAAGAACCGGGTGGTGGTGGTCTTGCCGTTGGTGCCGGTGATCGCGGCGACCGGAATGCGGCCGCTTTGTCCATCGGCAAACAGCGTGTCGATAATCGCTTCGCCCACCGGCCGCGGCGTGCCGCTGGACGGCTCGAGGTGCATGCGCAAGCCGGGACTGGCGTTGACCTCGATGATCATGCCGCCTTGCTCTTCCAGCGGGCGGCCGATGTCCAGGCACACCACGTCGATGCCTGCCACATCCAGGCCGACGACATTGGCCGCCTCGATGGCCCGAGCGGCCACGTCGGGGTGGACCAGGTCGGTCACGTCGGCGGCGGTTCCGCCGGTGCTGAGGTTTGCGTTGCGGCGAACGAGCACGCAGGCGCCCAAGGGCGGTACGGCCTCGGGCGACAGGCCTTGCTCGGCCAGCACGGCCAGGGCGATCGGATCGAGCCGGATTTTGCTCAGCGCGGTGGCGTGGTCGTCGCCGCGGCGAGGGTCCAGATTCACGGCAGCAACCAGTTCGGCCACGGTGTGCAGGCCGTCGCCCAGCACCTGGGCCGGTTCGCGGCGGGCAGCCGCGATCATCCGGCCGCCGATCACCAGAACCCGATAATCCGCCCCCGGGGCGAATTTCTCGACCATGATGTCCGGGCTTTCGCGGCTGGCGGCCTGGTAGGCGGCCAGCACCTGTTCGCGCGTCGAAAGATTCGTGGCCACGCCGCGGCCCTGGCTGCCAAACTGCGGCTTGACGACCACCGGCACGCCGATGTCGTCGGCCGCTTCCCAGGCGTCATCCGCCGAAGTTACCGGCCGGCCCTCGGGCACCGGCACTCCCACGGCTCGCAGCAGGTCGCGCGTCAGGTCTTTGTCCTGGGCAATCTCCTCGGCCACGGCGCCGGTGCGATCGGTCTGAGCGGCCAGGATCCGGCGCTGTTGCGAGCCGTAGCCCAACTGCACCATGCTGCCGCTGTTCATCCGCTGGACGGGAATGCCCCGGGCTTGCGCGGCCCGGACGATCGACTTAGTGCTGGGGCCCAGGCAGACACGCTGGCAGATTTCGCGGAGCTTGGCGACTTCGGCCTGCATATCGAACGGCAGGTCATGCACGGCCGCCAGGCACAACCGGTGGCCGGCCGCCAGGCAGGCCCGTCCCAATTCCTCAGCTTCGTATTCGATGGCGACCTTGTAATAGCCTTCGCCCAGCGTTTCGCGGGCGCGGCCGAAGCCGACGGGGGTGCCGGCCAGGCTTTGCAGTTCCAAGGTGACGTGTTCGAGGATATGGGCCAGGTAAGTGCCGCGGCGGAGGCGTTCGAAAAAGCCGCCCCGCTCGCCGACGCTGCAACGATGCTCGATCATCGTTGGTAGCCAGCCCATGATCCGGTCGTTAAAGCCGGCAATCTCGTCAGAAGGTGAATCCTTCAGATCGCCCAGGTCGACCCAGGCTTCGAGCACGGGAAAATTGGCCCAAAAATTCGGGCCACGCAACGCTAGGACTTTACGGATTTCCATGTCTTGCTCACCAACCGCGTGTCTATAGAACTTTGACGACAAGTGGCAAAAAGTTACGCGCGTCTCTCAAAGAATTTGCCCGGCAAGCCCAACAGCGGCGGCCGGCGGCCGAGCCCAAAGGATCTTGCTAGCTCATCAGAATTGGAAAGACGAGAGATGTGTGTGTTGCGACGCCTCGAGCGAGCAGATCGCATTGAACTACGGGCGAAGCTCCCCGAAGGTTTGTGTCGACCGAAAAATAACCTTGCCTGCAGATTTCAATCGCCTCACGGCGCCAAGCGTACGCACGGACGATACTAACGGGCGAGCAGCGTGCGGCTCAAGACCGACGTTTTGACGTGGCCGATCGCCGCTTCGCACGTTCGCTTACCAGATTTCCCGCGCCGTTGGTTCACCACGGCGGCACGCATTAGCCCGCCCCGATGCGTACCAGCGCCGCAAGAGGCCGCTGGCGGGGCAACGCCATCATGGCAGCCAAACTCCGCGGCTGCCGTGCCGGGAACAAGAAAACATCGATGTCGGCGACAAGCTTAACGCGCAAATCGAGGCCGAGCACCGTAGATGAGCTTTTGCGAGTCGTAGCGTGCGGGCCTCGCACCTTGCGGCCAGCCGGTATGCCGGTCGCCCGGAGAGCGCGAGTCCCCACGTCAGTGTAAGCACGATGTCAATCGCTCGACAAGGCTCCAAACATACCGCACGTTACAAGCGTCGCGAAGCGAAAAAACGGCAGGATTTGCCAAACGGTAAAGATTTCTCTGATCGGCAGACGACACAAGAACCGCTTTCCTTAACGGCGCGGTTTCGCCTAAAATCAGTAGTTTGGTTTCATTTGCGGCTTTTTCCGTCGGCCGATCGCTGCTTCCCCCCGGACGGCTAGGCGCGAACTGCTCGTTTCTTTCGGCTGCTGCCCTCGCGGTTAGCGTAAGGGCCTTACGGTGCATGATGTTGGACATAGCCGGAAACTCGAGCCAGGTGCCTGAATGCTGGCGCGACGCCGTCGCCTCCCAGCTCGATGCTGGCGAGACCGTCCTCGCCTGGTTTGAGCCCGATTTGGATGAATCGCTCCACTTTGCCAAGTCGCTGGTGCTGCTCTCGCAGCGACGCCTGCTGAGGCTGCCGTCAGTAGCGGCCGCCGCTCAACACGGCGCCCAGGCCCCGTGCCGAAGTTGGGCTTTCGACGCGATCGACCAGGTGCGTGCCCGCGAACATGCCGGCTTGGGCACGCTCGATCTGCTGTCATCGACCGGCCGGCTGGCCCACTGGCGCTATACGGCCGCGGCCGCGTCCGAGGCGCAGGTTTTTGCCCGCCGCGCCAATAGCGTGCGCAGCGGCCAGACGAATTTCGAACTGAGCGAGCCGGAGGCGGTCTGCCCCGGTTGCGGCGCCATTATCGCCGGCGACCAGGCCGATTGCCCCGCCTGCAAGCCCGCGGTCGGCCCGCCCGTGACGCGCTCGCTGTGGCGCATTGCACGCTTTGCCAGGCCCCGGGCCGGCATCATCCTGCTGGGCTTTGTGCTGATGCTGGCCAGCACGTCGGCCGGGCTGGTGCCGCCGTACCTGACCATTCCGCTGACCAACCGCGTGCTCGTGCCGTTCGAGGCCGGCGCACCGGCCAACTATCGCCTGCTGTCGCTGTACCTGGCCGGCATGCTGGGAGCCGCGCTGCTGGCTTGGGTGCTGGGCGTCACGCGCACTTTCGTGTTGGCCTGGGTCAGTGAGCGGATCAGCGCCGACATGCGGACCGAAACGTATTCGCACTTGCAAAAGTTGTCGCTCGAATTCTTCGGCGGCAAGCGCACCGGCGATTTGATGAGCCGCATCGGCCCCGACACCGATCGCATTTGCACCTTCCTGTCGGTGAACCTGCTCGATTTCTGCACCGACGTGCTGATGATCACGCTGACGACCGCCACGCTGTTTTCGATCGATCCGCTGCTGGCGCTGGTGACGCTTTGCCCGTTTCCCTTGATTGCCTGGTTGATTCACAGCGTGCGGGGCCGGCTGCGCCGCGGTTTTGACCAGGGCGGCCGGGCTTTTGCCCGCATGACCAGCGTGCTGGCCGACACGATTCCCGGCATCCGCGTGGTCAAGGCGTTTGCCCAGGAACAGCACGAGATCGATCGCTTCCGCCGAGCCAACGACGGCATTCTGGCCGCCAATGATCGCATCAACAGCACGTGGTCCTTCTTCGGCCCCACGGTGGCGCTGCTGACCGAGACGGGCCTGCTCGTGGTGTGGGCCGCCGGCGCTTACCGGCTGCTCTCGCGAATTGACCCGGCGATGAACGTCGGCGTGCTCGTGGGTTTCACCAACTACATCGGCCGCTTTTATACGCGGCTGGATTCAATGAGCCGGATGGTTTCGGCCACGCAGCGCGCGGCGGCCGGCGCCCAGCGGATCTTCGAGATCCTCGATCGGGTGCCCAGCGTGCCGGAACCACTGAACCCGGTGTCGCTGGAGCAATTTCACGGCGGCATCGAGCTGCAAAACGTCGGCTTTCGCTACGGCAATCGACCGGTGGTCGAAGGCGTGAACCTTTCGATCCGGCCCGGCGAGATGATCGGCCTGGTGGGACCCAGCGGCGCGGGCAAGAGCACGCTGGTGAACCTCGTCTGCCGCTTCTACGACGTGGGCGAAGGGGCCATCAAGGTCGACGGCGTCGACGTCCGGTCGTTTTCGGTACACGAATATCGCCGGCATATTGGCATCGTGCTGCAAGAGCCGTTCTTGTTCTACGGCACGATCGCCGAAAACATCGCCTACGGCCGGCCCGACACGTCGCGCGACGAGGTGATCGCCGCCGCCCGCGCCGCCCGCGCCCACGAATTCATTCTGCGATTGCCCGACGGCTACGACTCGCTGGTGGGCGAGCGCGGCCAATCGCTCTCGGGAGGCGAACGCCAGCGGATTTCGATCGCTCGCGCGCTGCTCATCGATCCCCGCATCCTGATCCTCGACGAGGCCACGAGCGCGGTCGATACCGAAACCGAGCGAGAGATTCAAGAGGCGCTCGACAACTTGATTCAAGGCCGCACGACGATCGCCATTGCCCACCGCCTGAGCACCCTGCGGCGGGCCGACCGGCTGGTCGTGATGGAACGCGGCCGCATCGTGGAAGTGGGCCAGCACGGCGAGCTCTTAAAGACCCCCGGGGCCTACGCTCGGCTGCACCAGGCCCAGCTCGAATTGGCGCAGGGTGCGATTTAATCTTTGCGGGCGAGCGAAAGCACGCCCCGGTACGCAGGGAACTCCGAACTCCGATGGCCATGCACGTGGACTTGACCGGCAATCTGAATTTCGGCCTGCACTTCGACGCTTTCGAGCGCCTGGTGCTGGTCGACGCCGAAGGCCAGCGCCACGTCGGGGTCGAACCGGTGCGGGCGTTCCCGCTGACGGATCCCGACCGATGGATCTCGATCTGCGACGCCGCGGGGCGCGAAATCGCACTCATCGAAGATTCCTCACTGCTGCCCGATCGGGTGCGCGAACCGTTGGAAAAGGAGCTTGGCCGGCGGGTCTTCTTGCCGCGCATCGAGCGGATTGTGCGCGTGACGGGCACGAATCCCACGCAGTGGGAGGTGCAAACCGATCGCGGCCCTTCCACCTTCCTGGCCAAAAGCGACGACGAGATTCGCCGCTTCGGCCCGCACAAGGCCATGCTCATCGACGCCCACGGCACGCGTTACGTGATCGAAGACGTTCGCGCGTTGGACCACGCCAGCCGCCGAACGCTGGAACGCTATCTCTAGCGCCCATTCCAGTAGGAGAGTTTCGCCAGGAAACGCCCGAAATTGAAGCGGGCCGTCACGGGCGCGTGCCGCTCAACCGCTTCGATCGCCGGACCCAGACCCAAAAGCCCAGGCACGCGGTCGCCAACAGCGCCGGCCAGCCGGCTCGGCCAGACGGGACGGGGCCGCTGCCGGCCGGAGCCAAACGGGCCACGTCGAAATAGCCGTTGAACATTTCGTCCCAGCTTTGCGGCCCGGTGTGGACGGTGGCGCTGGGGTCGGGATTCGCCGGGTTGGCTGGCGAATTGTCGTACACGGCCGTGCAGCGGATCACGGTGCCGGCGGCCAGACGCTTCGCCTCGGCCAGTTCGTACCGCGTCTGCCAGCCGAAATTCCAATGCGGCACGTCGAGCAGGATCTCGCTGCGGCCGTCGGGGTACAGGGCTTCGTAGCGGAATGATTTACCGCGCACGTGCAGGTGCGGAAAGAGCGACAGCAGCAGCACGTCTTCGGCCAGCGTGCAGTCATGCTGCACGCGATAGTCGGCCGCACCGGGCGGGATCGTCAGATGCTCGTCGCTGACCAGCCGCGTGGCCACCTCGTGCGCGACGTCGGCCGCGTCGGTGAATTTGAGGCCCAGACGCGTCCGATCGCTCGTGGCCTTGCCGATCGGCACGTAATGCACGACGAACAGCAGCTTCCAGCCGGCGGGCAGGAGCTTGGCCATGCCCGGCGGCAGCCGAGTGGGACCGCTACCGGGGGCCATCGCGGCCAGGCAGATCGAGCCCAGCGAGCCGGCCTCGGTCGGATCGTTTTTGCCGGGCGGCTGCAAAAAGACGCTGGCGTGGTGAACCACGGCCTGATTGCCCGGCCGGATTTCGGCGGCCGTCACCCACACGTCGTGAGACAAATGCGGATCGACGCTCACCAGGTGATAATCGATCACGCCCTGGGCCGGCACGGCAAACGGCTCGGGCAACTCGAACACGCGGTCCGGGCGGCCAATGGCCCAACCGGATGCGTCGGCCGGCGGCATGTCAATGACCAAGCCGCGCGGATCGCCGGCCGGACAGTCGGCTTCGACCCAAGCGGCGATCAGCCGCTTTTCGTCGGCGGACAAGTGCGCGTCGTTGGCGAAAGTGCCGAAGCGCGGGTCGGCCTGCCAGGGAGGCATCCGGCCTTGCTCGACGACTTCGGCAATCGTGGCGGCCCAAGCCCGGGCATCGTCGTAACTGAGCAGCGAAAACGGCGCCGCCTCGCCCGGCCGATGGCAGCCGGCACAGCGGTGAGCGATGAGCGGCCCGATGTCTTTGGAAAACGTGACGGCGGGTGGCGGAACTCTTGAGAATTCCGCGGGGTGGAGACCATCGGCTGCGGCGACGGAAGTCTCATGACTTCCGCTACCAGCGGGCAGGGAAGTCTCACGAGTTTCGCTACCGTGCGAAATCATGCAGCCGGTGGCTTCGGTCTGCGGCAGGGCGACGGGCCGGCCGGCCAGCAGGTCGTCCAGTGCGGCGGCCAGATCCGATCGCCCGGCTTGCTCGCGGCGGCTGGCAACTGTGTAGCGGTCGTCGATCCGGCCGTGATAGCGCACGCGGCGCTGGCGATCGAGCACCACGCACTGGGGCGTGCGCGTGGCAGCCAGCGCTGCGGCCGCCGACCCGTCAGTATCCTTGTAGAGCGGAAAACGCAGCCGATGGCGCCGGGCGAACGCGTCGATTTCGCCCAGCGAGTCGTGCCAGTTGGCGTCGATGCCGATCAACCGCACGCCACGCGCGGCATAGCGCCCGGTCAGGTCGTTGAGCGTCTCGGCATACAAGTTTGCCAGCGGACATTCGACGCCCAGGAACACGATTGCCAGGTACTCGTGTTCGTCCCAGTCGGCCAGCCGGTGCCGCTGGGCTTGCGTATCGCGCAGCTCAAAGTCGCGCACCGCGTCACCGAGCAGGCCGGCGGCCAGACAACCGTGCAAGATGAAGACGGCCGCGGTGAACATACTGCGCTGGGGAAAAATGGGGCTGGTGCGCCCAAGCGGAGGGCAGTCAAAATGTAGCTTTTTCCTGGCCTCGTGCCGGGGCCGATGCGTATGGTATTGCTCGCCGCGCCTCCCGCCGCGAAGGGTTTTGGCGGAAGACCTACCGGCGCCTGCCTCGTTCGTTACCGACTTTGGCCAAGAACTCAGTGAACAAGACTGAAGAACAAATCAAATGGGCTCGATTGCCCACAGGGGGAGCCGTTCCCTTTGTTCCGAAGTTAAGCAAGAATAGAAAAGGCTCCGAGCGGATCACCAAGAGGGCAGTCCGGTTCGGACCGAAGAAGGGAAAGAAGGGCTTCGTCGATCAGAACGATCGCATTTGGATTCGCGACCGAGCGCATTCAGGATATCCTGACCATTGGGACGTCCAATTGGACGGTGGGCAGGACTATTTCAAGGTGGACAACGATGGAAACAAACTCTAATACGAATGACAGACATTCCGCTGATTTCCACCTGTCCGCAATGCCGAAGGGATCGAAAGACATGAGTGTTCCTCAAGCCGTTTCGTCGCCCACGAGCGATGACGATCTTTCTGTCGGACTGGTGGCCAGCGGGAACTCTAAATCCTGGGACATCGAGATCGACCAAACCTTAGACGGAGCGGAACGATGGTTTGCCCAGATCGAGGGTCCGTCGATCTATCTGTATTTCGAAATCTCGAATCCTTCCGTGGTCAAATGCGCGTTCGAGTTCGTTGACCGCCACTGGGAAGGCAGGCGGAAGCCAGGCAAAACCCGTTCGAAGCAGAGTTCTTCAAGCGACATGGAAGTGGATTTTGGAAGGCTGGCAAACCTGCCGGTGACCCTTATCTGGGACGACGAAGACAATGACCGCTGCTTTTTCTCAATCGGGGAAGCGGCAGAAGCGAAGATTCGATTGGCGATTTGCGGTAAGGAACTCAAGGAATTCAGGATTGCTCTGAAGCACGTTCAAGAGGAGCTTGCGGATGAGGATGCCAATTCCGCATCTTAGGATCGACCGAAAAATAACTTCTCCGCGGCCCCTCTCCCCTTGCGGGAGAGGGCAGGGTGAGGGGCCGGAAATACGGAAGTTATTTTTCGGGCGATCCTTAGTTCAATTGCGGCGCTCGAGCTTCACATGACATTCATCCAATAGCCCGCCGGCTCCGTGGCTCCGGCCCACCGATCCGCTAATCGCTTCTTTCGGGGGAGTCACGATGCGAATGCTTTTGGCGGTGTTTTTAGGGCTGGTCCTGACAGGCTGTAGCCGCAGGACGGACGCTACCTATCAGGTGAGCCATGATAAGGACGCGTTCAGCGAAGTCGTGAACGATAAGCTCGTGCAATACGCCAACTGGCAGTTCACGGTCGACGGCAAGGCGATCCCCATTCCGCACGAGCCGTCGACGATCCTCATTCACCGCGATGGACAGCGGGTGCAGATCAAAGTGAACGGCAAAAGCGTTTACGACCATTAGCCGCAGCCAACGGCGCGAGGAACGCTTGCGGCGAGATTGATGGCATACGGGCGGCGCACCGACGCGCCAGCAGCCGCCACATGCCGGCCAGGCACACGATCGCGTACCAGGTGGGCAAGCTCCAAGCTAGCGCCAGGTCGCCCAGCGTTTTGCCCACCAGGCCCTTGGTCACCAACGGCCCGCACACCAGCAGCACCGGCAGCAGCCGGCGGAAAAACGGGTCGCGATCGATGATTGCCGCATGACAGATCAAGAGCGACGGGAGAATAAGAATCAGATAATGGGCCCGGCTGGTCATGGGGCTCACGAGCAGCATCAAGGCGAACACGGCCGAAATCTCGGCTGCGAAATGCCGCATCGCTGCGGCCGGATCGTCGTCGTTGCGGCCGCGAAAATCGCAGCCGACCCGGCCGCGACGCCCAAAATACAGCGTGCTCGCCAGCAGCAGTGCCGATGCGGCGTACACGCAAGCCCGCAGCAGCGGCACGCTCTCGGCCGGGAATTCGCCACCGCTGATGGCTTGGGTCGAAAGCGGCAGGCCGTAGCGGAACAACCGTTGGAACATGCCGGCCAGCGATTGGTTCTGCGCCAGGCCGCTGAACCAGGTGCCGGGCGGGACCCGGTGGCTGACGTCGAGAAAATGCCGCTTCCAATCGGCCGCGTACCAGCCGCCCGACTGCTGCGGAAAACAAAACTCGGGCAGCAGGTTCGCAGCCACGGCCGTCAGGGTCACCAGCACGGCGGCGCCATACCAGCGTCGCCAGGCCAGGTAAGGAACCAGCAGCAGCGGCGTACACTTCATGGCGGCCGCCAGGCCCAACAACACGCCGCCGCTGGACCGATGGCCTCCCGCCAGCCGCCAGCAGCCGGCCATGAGCAGGGCGGCAATCACCGTGTCGAACTGCCGTGTCTCCAACGGGCCAATGATAAACCGCAGCGAGCACAACAACCCCAGCGCGGCCACCGCCGCCCAGCGGCCTCGCAGCCGCCCGTGCGTTGGCCCGCCGATCAACCGCCAGGCGTACCACAACGCAATGGCCAAGGTTACGAGGCTGACCACGTACCAGGCGACAATGCCCACGCCGGTGGGAAGCTGCGCCAGCGGGATCGTCAGCATCGCCATCAGCGGCGGATACGCGTACGGCGTTTTGTCGACGATGTGGATCGGTTGGCCGTGCTGCATCCGCAGGGCCGCCCGCACGAAGCAGCAGTACCAGTCGCTGCGCTGGGGCTCGCGCGCGAAGACAAATCCATAGCCGACGAGCAAGACCACGACCGCCACGAGGGTCGCAGCTTTGGCCCGGCGGCTTTGAGAGCAGATCGAGATCATGGCGAATGATCGCAGGCAGAAAAAGTTCCGCCACAGGTTACCGACCGTCGCGATCTGTGTCCGCGCCAGTATTAGGATCGGCCGAAAAATAACTTCGGTTTTTCCCGGCCCCTCACCCTGCCCTCTCCCACAAGGGGAGAGGAGCTGCGGAGAAGTTATTTTTCGGTCGACCCTTGGTGCTTGCGCAAGCTGCAAGGGCCGGGCTGTCCGGCTAAACTGACAAGGGCGACGACGTCTCGGGGCATTTGGAAAAGGAGCTTATATGAGCCAAATCACGATCCGCTGCCGGATCAACGGCCCGTTGGTGGTCGAAGGGCCTGTGCGAATTATCGATCACGAGGGGCACGAGTTTGCGATTGCCGGCGACAAGCCGGCCGTGGCTTTGTGCCGTTGCGGGCAGTCGGCGAAGAAGCCGTTTTGCGACGGCTCGCACCGCAACTGCGGCTTTGTGGCCGATCAATTGGCCGCGGGCGGGTAGAGAGGCCTCGCGCAAGATTTGCCAGTCCATTTTAGGATCGACCGAAAAATAACTTCTCCGCAACTCCTCTCCCCTTGCGGGGGCTTTGCCCATAAAGTCTGACCGAAGCATTTCGTAGCACCAATTTGCCGGACTTGGTGCGTCTCGCCTTCGGCTCGACACACCCTACCGCTC
>DATCFX010000130.1:0-2687 GCA_036509275.1 Pirellulales bacterium
CTGTCGGTCGGCGCCGGTGCCACGGTGACGTCATCGCGTACTTCGGCAAGTGCCTTCACTTTCCGCGGCGCCGACATCAACCTCGACACCAGCAGCAATCCGGCCTCGGTGGGCGGACCCTTTGGCGGAGTCGTGATCCAATCGTCAGTCGAAAGCCGGCCGATGCAGATCGGCGGCACGAATAACTCGGCCGTCAACGGCATCAATCTCACCAGCGCCGAGCTGGCCCGGATCTCCTCGACAGGCACGGTCACCATCGGCGACAGCCAGCAGACTGGCAATATCACTTTCACAACCGCCGCTCCGGCCACGACTGCCGGAACCGCTGTCAATGTCATCGAATCCTCGACGGGTCTCGGGGCGATTATTTTGGACGACAACTCCGGCGCCGGCACAGGATTGAGTGACGCAGGCGGCCCGGTTAGCCTGTCGCCTGGCACTGGCGGCGTGCAGGCCACCTTGTTCTCGACCGGTACGGCGCTCGCGACTCGAGGCTTCACGGCCAGCGGGAAACCGTTGACCCTCGCGCTCGGTTTTGCCCCCACGGTCGGCACGCAGCTTACTGTCGTCAGCAACACGGCCACGCCGGCGGGCAGCCAACCGATCAGCGGCACCTTCTCGAACCTGGCGCAGGGCGGGACCATTGTTCTCAATTATCTCGGCGCGTCGTACACGTTTCAGGTCAATTACCAGGGCGGCGACGGCAATGACCTGGTGCTGACCGACCTGGGGATTGCAACCTCAACCACCGTCTCAGCCAGCCCCGGCCCTTCGGTCTATGGGCAGTCGGTGACGTTTACCGCCACCATAACCGTGGGGGGCAGCGCGGTTACGGCCGGCAACGTCACCTTCGAGGAAGGGAGCACAATCCTGGCCAGCAACGTCGCGCTCAACTCGAGCGGCGTGGCAAGCTTCGCGACCAGCAGCCTTTCCGTCACCGCCAGCCCACATACCATCACCGCCGTTTACGGCAATTCGTCGCAGTATATGACGAGCACCGGTAGCGCCAGTCAGACGGTCACTCCCGCACCGCTGATGATCACGGCCAACAGCCAGAGCAAGGCCTACGACGCCGCGCTGCCCACATTGACCGTGTCCTACTCCGGCTTTGTCAACGGCGATACGGCTGCCAGCCTCACCACTCCGCCGACCGTGTCAACCGCGGCCACGTCGTCCAGCTTGCTCGGTACGTATCCCATCACCGTCAGCGGCGCGGTGGACCCGGATTACACGATCGGTTACACGGCCGGCTCGCTGACCGTGCTTGCCAGCATCGACACGCTACATTCGTTTCTCGGGGGCTACCAAGGCCTTCCAACTGGCTTGACGGCGTCTGGCTCGACGCTGTACGGAACGACCGAGTACGGCGGCAGCGATAACGACGGCACGGTCTTCTCGGCCAATACCGACGGCAGCGGTTACCGGCTGCTGTACTCTTTCTCGGACAGCGACGGCTCCGACCCCGCAGCCAGCCTGACGCTCGTCGGCTCGACGCTCTACGGCACGACCAAATACGGCGGCGCCAACCACGACGGCACAATCTTCTCGATCAACACCGATGGCACCGGCTTCCAAACGTTGCACGCGTTTTCGGGCAGCGACGGCTACTTTCCCGTGGCCAGCCTCACGCCGCTGGGTTCGACGCTCTACGGCACGACCGAAGCCAACATCGGCGGCGCCGGCACGATCTTCTCGATCCATGCCGATGGCACGGGCTTTCAGACACTGTACTCGTTTTCCGGCGCCGCTGGCGGCTTTCTGGTGGGCGGCCTGACGCTGGGAGGTTCGACGCTCTACGGGACGGCCGAGGAGGGCGGCGCCGCTGAGGAAGGCACGATCTTCTCGCTCCATACCGATGGCAGCGACTTCCAGACGTTGTATACCTTTTCGGGCGGCGACGGCGACTACCCCGCCGCCAGCCTGACGCTGGTCGGCTCGACGCTCTATGGCACGGCGAAAAGCGGCGGCGCCAATGGCGTGGGCACGATCTTCTCGCTCCATATCGATGGCAGCGATTTCCAGACGCTGCATTCGTTTTCGTATGCCGGCGGCTACAGCCTCGCAGCCGCCCTAACGCTCGTCGGTTCGACGCTCTATGGCACGACCGAAGCTGGCGGTGGCGGCGGCACGGTCTTTTCGATCAATACCGACGGCAGCGACTTCCAGACGCTGCACGCGTTCTCCGGCCCCGATGGCACCGATCCCGCGGTCGGTCTCGCGCTGATCGGTTCGACGCTCTACGGCGTGACCGGACAGCATGGCGAGGCCGGTGACGGCACGATCTTCTCAATCCAGACCGATGGCAGTGAATTCCAGTCGTTGTATTCCTTAGCAGGCACCGACGGCGCCGTTCCCGCGGCCACCCTCACCCTGGTCGGTCCGACGTTCTACGGTACGACCGAACGCGGCGGCACCAACGACGATGGCACGATCTTCTCGATCCACACCGACGGCACCGGATACCAGGTACTCTACTCGTTCTTGGGCCCCGATGGCGCCGAGCCCGATGCCAGCCTGACGCTCGTCGGTTCGACGCTCTACGGCACGACCGAAAGCGGCGGCGCCCAGAGCGCCGGCGCGATTTTCTCAATCAATATCGACGGCACCGGATACCAGACCCTGCACTCCTTTACGGGTAGTGATGGGGCCAATCCCCTAGCCAGCCTCACGCTGGTCGGTTCGACGCT
>DATCFX010000131.1:0-1861 GCA_036509275.1 Pirellulales bacterium
GTCAAGTCGGTCGTCAGAAACTTGGTGCGCAGCGTGGCGAGCAGTTGGCTGTACAGCCGGCCGCCGTCCTGGAACCGCACTTCGAGCTTCGTGGGGTGGACGTTCACGTCGACCAGATCAGCCGGCATCGCGAAACGCAAAAACGAGATCGGGTAGCGGCCCGTCAGCAGCAGGCCGCGGTACGCTTCGCTCAAGGCGTGTTGCAGCGAACGGTCGCGGATATGCCGGCCGTTGAGAAACAAGTATTGCATGCGGTTGTGCGCCCGGCTCTGGCTCGGCCGGGCGACGTAGCCGGACAGCGTGATCGGCTCGTCGCGGCTTTCGATCCAGATCAGCTCCTGGGCCAGGTCGCGGCCGACGAGCAGCGCGATCCGCCCGAGCCAATCTTCGGCCGGCGGTAAATCATAGACCGGGCGATCGTTGTGCCGCAGTGTGAAGTGGACTTCCGGATGCGCCAACGCCAGCCGCGTAAAAGCTTCGCTCAGGTGCCCCATCTCGGTCTGCATCGCGCGCAGAAACTTGCGGCGCACCGGCGTGTTGAAGAACAGGTTGCGGACCTCGATGGCCGTTCCCGGCGGGCAGCCGCAAGGCTCGACGCCGCTGGACTCGCCGGCCACGACTTCCAACTGCGCGCCGGCCGGATTGTCGCTCGTGCGGCTGCGCAGCGCGAAGCGGCTGACTTCGGCGATCGAAGCCAAAGCCTCGCCGCGAAAACCCAGCGTGCGGACGCGAAACAGGTCGTCGGCCGACGTGAGCTTGCTGGTGGCATGGCTGGCCACGGCCAGCGGCAGTTCGTCCGGCGGAATGCCCGAGCCGTTGTCCGTGACGCGCACCAGGTCCGTGCCGCCTTGTTCCACGGCCACGTCGATCCGCGACGCGCCGGCGTCCAGCGAGTTCTCGACCAGCTCCTTGACGACGCTGGCCGGGCGCTCGATGACCTCGCCAGCCGCGATTTTGTTCACCACGCTGGTAGACAATTTGCGGATAGGCATCAGGTCACCGGAGGGGAAATGCGGAAGTAGGAATGATGAATGATGAACGACGAATGCATTCTCCCCCATTCATCATTCCGACTTCAGCATTCATTTTATAGTTCGTATTCCCGAATCTTGCGGTACAGCGTCCGCTCGCCGATTCCCAGCAGCCGGGCGGCTTCTTCGCGGTTGCCGCCGGCGAAACGCAGCGTTTCGGCGATGAACAGCCGTTCGACGTCTTCCAGCGGCTTGCCGATCAGGCCAGCCAACGTGCCGCCGACTACGTCCGGGGCGGCGTCGCCCGGATCGGTCAACTCGCTGGGCAGATCGTCCACGTCCAACACGCCGTCGTAGTCGACGACCACCATGCTCTCGATCACGTTGCGAAGCTGCCGTACATTGCCCGGCCAGTCAAAGGCCATCAGCCGCCGCCGGGCGGCCGTGGACATGCTGCGAATGACCTTTTCATGCCGCTTGGCAAACAACCGGATGAAGTGCTCGATCAGCAGCGGAATGTCCTCGCTGCGCTCGACCAGCCGTGGCAGCACGACCGTGACAACCTTCAGCCGGTGGTACAAGTCGCTGCGGAAGCTGCCGGCGGCGATCTGCTGCTCCAGATTGCGGTTGGTGGCCGACAGAATGCGGACGTTGACCTTGATCGACTCGTTGGAGCCGACGCGCGTGATCTCGCCGCTCTCCAGGACGCGCAGCAGCTTGATCTGCGTGGCCATGGGCATGTCGCCCACCTCGTCGAGGAAGAGGGTGCCGCCGTGCGCGTATTCGAACTTGCCGACCCGATCGGTGCTGGCGTCGGTAAAGGCCCCGCGCACGTGGCCGAATAACTCGCTCTCCAGGATGTTCTCGCTGAGCGCGGCGCAGTTCAGCGC
>DATCFX010000132.1:0-2046 GCA_036509275.1 Pirellulales bacterium
TTTCCACTACACGCCCGCGCGTCGAAAAAACGTCCACGACCTCCCGCCGCGTCGCCATCACAACACGACTTACGTCAAAACGGCGTCCGAAAAAATCGCTCGCCCACCGATTTTTTTCAAACCCTGGGGAAGTTGGGCTAGGAGGCTACCCGAGTTAGTGGCCCAAAGTCCAAGGAAATCCCCTGCCGTAATGCCCCCCGCTATACTGCCCGTATGGACGAGAAACTGAGCTTTCGTGCGTTGGCAGAAAAGGCGGCCGGCGCAATTATTTTTGGCTACGGGGCATTGGTAGTCAGCGGCGTTGGTGGTTTGCTGACGGCAGGCAACGCCTGCCCGGCCCTTTGGATGCTTATTGTGTTCGCTGGGCCGACTGCGCTGCTCGAATGGTTCAGGGGCAAATTGTACTTTTTCGGTTCAAGCGGAACTGCAATCGAGTACGCCATCTATGTTTGGCTGCTCGTGCCGCCAAGAAGGCCGCGAATTGCCGCCTACATCGCCGGCTTTCATTTCACCTGCGCATTAACTGCCCTGGCCTTGTGGGCCTGGAGGTATGCCCAGCCGTAACTTGCTAGCCCGCATTTCTCACCGCGTGGTTTGTTTCTCGGCAGCCGGCGGCCGCCGCGCCCGGCGGTGGGGTTTTTGCTGCGAGCATCACTCGATGCGGGCGCCGCGAACGCTGTGGGCGCCGCCCGAGCGAGGGGGTTTTCGGCGGTCGGCGCGCACCGCCAGCGCCGACGGTCGCATGAGCCCGTGAGGATGATCGGCAGGCGACGCTTTTATGCCGGGGCCGCCGTGGGTGGCAGCGGCCGCCACGCCGCCAAGTTCGAAAAGACCTGGGCGAAGACCATCTGGTACGGACAACTCTCGGCCAACGAGAACCAGACCCGCCGCACCGTCACCCGAACGGTCGCCCCGATCTTCAGCAGCTTGAGCCGAATGGTGTCGCAACGAGCCCGCGCGAGCGAGGTGTCCTTCAAACCGTGCTGCCGCAGCGCGGCTAACATCACGTACGCGGCACTCGACAGCCACAGCCGCAGTTGGTTGGCACGCATGGTTCCGCAACTGGTGCGGTCGGCGAATAGATAAAGTTGCTGCTCTTTGATGCGGTTTTCCATTTCGCCGCGGGCACAGTAGCGCTGTTCATAGAGCGGTTGGGCCGGCTCCTGTTCGGCAGCCAGCGACGTGACCACAAAGCGTGGGTTGGCTCCCTTGGCCAGGTGCTCGGCTTTGCCCACCACGCGACGCTCGCGGCTCCAAGTCTTGTGCGTACGATAGACGAAGTCCTTGAACACGCGTGCGGGCTGCCCGCTGGCCTCGAAAGCCAGCTTCGCCGCGTGCAACTCTTGGCCGATGATCCGCGTCAAACGCTGGTTTTTCGCCAGGCCGAACACGTAATCGACCCCGTTCTCTTCGCACCAACGCAGCAGATTCTCTCGGCAGAAGCCGCTATCGCCGCGCAGGATGATTCGCACGTGGGGCCAACACTGGCGGATGCGCTCGACGATTCGCGCCACCTGTTTCACCGAACCCGCCGCCGCGTCGATATCCGCTGGCCGCAACTTGGGGCACAGCAGATGCTCGCCGCAGAAGATATACAGCGGCAGGTAGCAGTAGTTCTTGTAATAACCGTGAAAGAAACGCCCAGCTTGCTGGCCGTGCAACGGGTCGTCGGTCGCATCCAGGTCCAGGACGATCTCGCCCGGCGGTTCGGGCGTCAATTCCAAGAAGGCATCCACGAACCAGTTTTCCAGGTCGCGGTGCCGAGCCACGATTTTCTTGTAACGATGGCCCGCATCGGCGCCGACGGGCGTCAGTTCCAGGCGATTGAGCGTGCTCTTGCCGGCCAACGGCTTGCCGCGGTCGCGCGCATCGAGCCGGTCCTGGCCGGTCGGATCGCGTTTGCCCACCAGCACCGCCAGCAGCGGATCCGACCGCAGTTGATCGTGATCGTTCAGGTCCTCATAGCCCAACGCCAAGGCGAAGATCCGTTGCTTCAATAACTCTTCGACCGTGTGTTCGATCTTCTCCGGATCGCGATGGTCGTCG
>DATCFX010000133.1:0-1201 GCA_036509275.1 Pirellulales bacterium
GGTCGCTCGTCCGTGTAGATGCACGTCAGATCTTTGCCGCGTCGGTGCGGCGAAACTCGCAGGGTCTGTCCGAACAGCGGATGCCAGGGGTAGACGATCCGGGCGGTGCGCAAACCGTATGCGGTATGTCGCTTGGTGGCCCGGACTGATCAAGCTGCTTTGGCACGACGGGGTCGGTCTATGCATGCTGACCAAGCGGTTGGAGCAGGGCCAGTTCATCTGGCCGTCTGCCACGTCGAACGGCCGGATCGCGCTCTCGCCGCCGCAGCTGGGCGCCTTGCTCGACGGGTGCGATTGGCGGGCGCCGGCACCCGTCCGCCGGCCGGAGCTTGCCGGCTAAAATCGTCGTATTCCATGCGGAAACCCTGGTCTCGACGCGCCGCCGCCGCCCATCATCACGGGCATGCAGATCGACTTCGATGCCCTGCCAGACGGCGCTGCGCTTCTGCAGCAGATGCTGCGGATGGTGTTGCATCAGCACGGCGAATTGCACGCCGAGAACGACAAGCTGCGGCTGCTGATCCAGCGCCTGATGCGCCACCAGTTCGGCCGCCGGTCCGAGCAACTCAGCGTAGATCAGCTGCAGCTCGGGCTGGAAGAGTTGGAGCAGGCCATCGCCGCCAACCAGGCCGCTCAGGACGCCGCCGTTTCGGCAGCCGGTCTGCCGCGCAAGCCTCGCCACGACCAGCCCAGCCGCAATCACGGCGCGCTGCCAGCTCACCTACCGCGCTACGAGGTGGTGATCGACGTCGAGGACCGGGACTGCCCGTGCTGCGGCGGTGCCCTGCACGCCATCGGCGAACTGCGCACCGAGCAACTCGACATCGTGCCCTCGCAACTGCGGGTGCGGGTCACCCGCCGCCCGCGCTACGCCTGCAAAAGCTGCGAGGGTGCGATTGTCATGGCACCCGCGCCGGATCGCCCCGTCGACGGCGGCATGCCGACCGAGGCACTGATCGCGCACGTGGTGGTCAGCAAGTTCTGCGACTCCCTGCCGCTGTATCGGCAAGCGCAGATGCTGGCACGCCAAGGCGTCACGCTGGACCGCTCGACGTTGGCAAACTGGGTCGGCCGGGCCTGCTGGTGGCTGACGCCGCTCTATGACCTGGTGGTCAGCACGGTGCTGTCCTCGCCCAAGGTGTTTGCCGACGACACCACGTTGCCGGTGCTCGACCCTGGCCGCGGGCAAACCAAGACCGGG
>DATCFX010000134.1:0-2050 GCA_036509275.1 Pirellulales bacterium
TTGCTGGCGGTCTTGCTGGCTGGCGCCGCGCTCGACCAGCCAGCGCTCGAGTTCGTCGAGCACAGCCAGCGTCTTGGGCGCAGCGAGCCTGGGAGTGGTGGCGAACGCGTCGCTCACCTCGGCCGCCGAAGCCCAGCTTCCGGCCAGTGCCAACACGATCGCCGCCGTGCATGCGGGCCAGATCAATCGCCAGTCCATGATCTTCGTGCGGTTCATTGGTTCCTTCCCACCACGATGTCGCGGGTTGCCCGAAAAATCCGCTGCTCGCGCTCGGCCAGACGCTTGAGGGCTTCGAGCATTTCGGGGGTTTCGCCTTGTCCTAAATCGCCGCTCACGAGCTTCGAGTAGCGCTGGGTGCGGGTGTTGACGCGCATCTGCAGGGCCCGAATCATTTTCAATTCGGCCAGGCGGTCCACCAGGGGCGGTTCTTGTGGCTGGCCGCCGCCGCCAGCAGGCGGTTTTTTCGTTTGCCGATCGCGCTGGGCTCGATCCAGGGCCGCGATCGTTTCTTCCAGCGCCGCGATGATGTCTTCTTCGATGCCCTGCGTCTGCGCGTCGACCTTGGCCTGGGCCAGCCGGCCGACGACGGTCTCCATGTCCTCGCGCATTTCCTCCACCGCCTCGGGCAGCGCCACGGCGGTGCCTTCTTCGTGCAGCACGGCCAGGGCCTTTTCCGCCTCGATCACGATCATGGCTTGCCGCCGGCTGAGCCGCACGGCTTCGATCTCGTCGCCCCGGCCGCGCTTCGCTGCGGGTACATGGTCCAAACGCTGCGTGCCTTCATACACCTCGCGCTCCAGCGCCAGCATGTGGCGGAAGCGGGCTTCGAGCTGCGCCAGCACGCGCTCTACTTCTTCGTCGCGCAATTGCCGCAGGATTTCTTCCAACTCGGCCTTGGCCTGCTCCAACTGACGCAAGGCTTCTTCCTGATCGCGCTGCGCGCCGTCGCGCTTGGCGTCTTCGAGTTTCTTGCGGGCTGCTTCCATCGCCTGGCGTGCGGCGGCCACGCGTTTGCGGCCCGGCACTTCCTGTTCCTCCGCCGGCGACTGGGCCGCTTGAGCCTGCTCATCTTCGGGCGATTCCGATTGCGGCTGGCCCGGTTGCGACTTCCCAGACTTCGGCTGGCCTGACTTCGGCTTTCCCGACTTGCCTTGAGACTCAGACGACTCGGCGCTTTTCTTGGGCGATTGCTGGGGCTTGCCGGCCGACTTGTCGCCGGCCTTGCTCGGCTGCTGGCCGTCGCTGGGCTGTTGCACATCGCCGGCCGGTTTCTTATCGGAAGACTTGGCGTCCTTGCCCGCCTTCTTGTCCGACGCCTTTTTATCCGAGGCCTTCTTATCCGCGGCACCTTTGTCCGACGGATTGGCTGCGTCGGAGGACGCTTGATCCGGCGGCTGCATGTCGCGGGCCAAGCGGCCGGCCTCTTCGGCCAGGCGGCCTTGCGGAGTGGCCAGCTCTTTGGTCTGCGGGGCGCGAGCCGTCTCGGCTTTCAACTCGATTTGCTGATTGATCAGCTCCTTGAGTTGCTGGATTTGCCGCTTCAGCCGCTGGCGCTCGTCCTTGAGCCGCTCGCTGCGTTGTTCGGAGAGCAGCAAATCGAGCAGTTGGCCCAGCTCTTGTCCCACGGAGTGCTGGTCCTTGACGGCCGTGGCCAGTTTGTCCTGGCCCAGAACCGCCGCGAGCGTGTCCATTTGCAAGCCGATGCCCTGCTCTTTGCTCTGGGCCACGGCGCGGCGCAGCAGCGCGGCCCGCTTGGGATCGGCGGCGGTGGTCAGCTCGGCCATCCGCAGCAGCACTTCTTCGAAGCGTTTGAACTTGGCGGCGACCTGTTGCTGGCCCAAAGACAGCCGCTGGCCGGGCGAGAGTTTGGGCGGGGCGGCGACCGGAGCGGCGGCCGCCTCGGTTTTGGCGTCGGCGGCCGGTTCGGCCGGGGCGGCTTGGCCAGCCAGAGCGCAGATCAACCCCGCGCCGGCGGCCAGCAGCCACAGGCGCGTGCGGCAGGCAATCCGTGCTGTCGCCATGTTTTTGACCCCCCGAACTATGTCCGCGA
>DATCFX010000135.1:0-2479 GCA_036509275.1 Pirellulales bacterium
CAAGGCCGCGTGCAGCGAGCCCAGCAGTTCGAGCAGCAACTGCGTGCGATCGTGGTCGCAGCCGGTGAGATCAATGAGGCTGGTGATCGCCTGTTGCAGGTCGGGCGGGGCCAGCGCGACCGGATTGTTGACATTCACGCCGACTCCCAGGATGTGCCGGCCGTCGGCCAGCGCTTCCACCAGGATGCCGGCCAGTTTGCGGTCCGCGACAAACACGTCGTTCGGCCAATGAATGCCCAGCCGCTCATGCGGCACCACCGGGGCGACGGTTTCGGCCAGGGCAATGGCGGCGGCCAACGAGATCATGGCCGCATGCCGCCGCGGGACGCCCAAGTCGGGCGAATCCAGCAGCAGGCTAAAAGCCAGGCTGCCCGCTCCGGTCCACCAGCGGTTGCTGCCGCGGCCGCGGCCGGCCGATTGCTCGTCGGCCAGAACCAGCAGCGACGTGCCCCGCGGCGCCTCGGCGGCCAGTTGCCGGGCCAGGTCGCTGGTAGAACTTACACGCGATTGGTAGACGATTCGGTCGACCCAGGCGGCGCGCTGCAGAGCGGCAACATCATACGTCATGCTGAATGCGTCTCGTTCGCCCCGGCATGGATGCCGGGCTCGTCCGGCGTAAACGCCGGGGCTAAATCAATGCGATCCGCGTTGGGCGGCGAGCGCTCACGTAGGCGGCTGCCGCTGCGGATGAAGATAAATAAAACTTTTGCCCAGCCGGCCGCCGTAATTGCCGGCCGAAATTTTTAATAGGCCGGGCGTGTCGACCGAAGCTTCGATCGCGGCCTGCGTGGCCCGGGCGATGGTCGGCAGGTCGCGGCCGTTGAGAATGATCTCCATCACGGAACCCACGCCGGGCGGCAGCCGCGACGCGTCGCCGAGTTGCTCGCGGAGCGTGGGGCAGTAGTTTTCGTAGGTGCTGGCGATCGAAAACTTGTAGCGGCTGCCGGCCTTCGAGCCGCTGGCGGCCACGCCGCCGGGAAACGGCATGATCACGCCGCCGGTAGCGGCCGCCGCCGGCACCGCGCGCTCGGCGGCAGTTACGGCGGCATCCAGATCGCGGCCAAAGAACCACAGGTTGCCGCCCATCAGCCCCTCGCGGTAGCCGAAGCGGCGGTCGATGACGAACTCGCCGCCCAGGATGGGAATGACCCAGACCGGGCGGCCATGCCGCACGTCGCGAAACTGGTAGCCGTCGCCGAAGAACGCGATTTTGCGTCCCAGCTTGTAATACGCTGCGGTGTCCAGCAGGTTGAAGCAGGCCGTGCTAGGGCAGGTCAGCACGTTTTGGCTGATGCGCACCAGCAGCGAACGCTCGAGCGCCTGTACGCGATCGCCGCGGAAGCGCGGCACATGGAATTGCAACACGGCCCCTGGCCGGCCGTCGGGAGTGAGGAATGTTTCGTCCCCGCCCGGGCCGACGTACCGCTCCAACCCCGCTTCGCAATCGCAGAGAATCGTGCTCGAAGCATTGCCGGTGGCGGCCGCCACGGCGTGATCGAGCCAGCGGCGGTCGCGGGCCGTGACCAGCACCTCGGCGTAGATGCTGCGAAAGGCCTCGGCATAAGTGTCGTCGATTTCTGCCCGCGCGCTCACGATGGACGGCCCCGGCCGGGATACACGGCCTGCTCAGTGATGATCGAGTCCATGTAGATATCGTGCTGCTGCGTGGGAATCTCCGGAAACAGTTGGCACTCGAAGGCCAGCGCCACCAGCGGAGCATCGGGCCGGGCGTGCTCCAGCAGCTTGTCGTAATAGCCGAAGCCGTGGCCCATGCGCCCGCCGCTGCGGTCGAAGGCCACGCCGGGCACCATGATCAGGTCCAGGTCGGCGGGTTGCAGCCGCTTGCCCGGCTGATCGCGCAGCTCCGGCTTGGGCTCGAGGATCTTGTACATGCCGATTTCCAACTCATCCATGCTGGCCAGGTGGAACAGCTCCAACTCGCCTTCCACACAATAGGGCACGACGATCCGCTTGCCGTGCGTGAGGGCCTCGGGCAAGTACTGGCGCGTGCGGACCTCGGTGCGGACGTCGACGTAGAACATCACCGTGGCGGCAGCAGCGTATTGCGGCAGGGCCGCGAACTTCTGGCAAATCTGGCTGCTGAGATCGTCCTTGTTTTCCTGGGCTTTGCGGTTGGCGTGGGCCTGCTCGCGAATCTCCTGCTTGCGTTGCTGCCAATCCACGAGTTGCTCGCTGCTCATCAATCCCCCTCCGCGTATGCTGGTTGCGTCTGAGTGTGCCATCGGGCGCGTGTTTCGGCGCCGAGCCCGGGCGGCAACTTACCGGCAAGCTGGCGCTGGCCGCTCGCCAAAGTGGTCGCTGCTCCCCCGGCCGTGCTGGCGCCAGGAAGCGGCATTGACCGCCCCTCTGGGGGCTGCTATTGAAAGCGGCCCGAAGGTAGTTTTACCGAACTCGTTGGACTCGTGCGAGGACCCAGCGCTGAGTTGCGTCACGAAATGGGGGTTCGTGCTGGGAATGT
>DATCFX010000136.1:0-7499 GCA_036509275.1 Pirellulales bacterium
GATGGAGAGCCCGGCTGGCAAACCATCTGGGGCGGCTTGGAAACCCTGCTGCTCTGCCTCCGAGGAGCCCAAGCCCTCGGGTAAAATTGTGGGTAATACACAGCCCTGAAGGGACTGGGCTACGGAAAACCATAGGTGCCCACCTACAAATCCGACGCCCAAACTTACCGGCCGCACAGCTAGCGGATGACCGCTTCGAGCCACTTACCCAGCCGCGCGGCCAACTCGCTGTGGCAGCCGGAGTAGATGTGATCGGCGCCGGCCACGAGTTGCACTTCGAAGTGCTCGCCGTGGCTAGGCAATTGGGCCAAGGCCTCGGGCACGCCGCGAAAGGCCATGCCTTGCTGCACTTCTACCGTGCCGTAAGTAATCAACAGCGGACAGGCGAGGTGCTCGACCAGTTTCAGCAGGTCGTAGCGCGCGGCGGGACCGTATTTGTCCACATAGCCGGCCGCCGTCACGAGGTACGGCAGCGGAAACCGCACTTCGACCAGCGTCTCGCCCCCGCCGGACGCGACCAGCGCCGCCATCCGGGCGTATTCCTCCAAAAAGCCCGGCCCGCGCGGGCCGGTGCTGAATTGCTCGTGGTTCAAGCGCGGCGGCGAAAGCGCGATGGTGGCCGCCACCGCCGGATGGCCGGCTGCCGCCAAGCTATAGAGTGCTTTGACAGCTCCCAGGCTATGCCCCACGAGCACCACGCGCTGGAAACCTCGGCCAAGCAGCCAATCGAGCCAGCCGGCTACGTCGAGCCGGCATTGGTCGACCTGCTCGTAAGCCGAACCGATGAACCGTTGGCTGGGCAGGCCGCGGCAAGCGCTAACGCCGTCGTGGCCGCGCGTATTGACGGCCAATGCCGCCAGGCCCCACTCGAGCATGCGCGGGATCAGCCCGGCCCAGAGCGAGGAACCGTAGAAATTGCTGCCGGTGCCGTGCAGCAGGAGGGCCGCCGTGGACTGGGCTTGAGGCGCGGCTCGATCCGCCGTGTGCAGGGCGCCGTACAGCCGCAGGCCATCGGGCATGGCGGCCTCGACCAGTTCCAGCGGCATGGGAAACCTCGCGCGGGGCCTTTCGCCGCCCCTTGCGGGAAAACGCAGGATGAGAGGCCGGGAAAAATGGAAGTTGTTTTTCGGTCGATGCTGACGTGAGTGTAGACGCTGGGCGACGGGCAGGAAAGCAAAGCGCGATCACAGCAGCCAGACGATGCCGCTGGCCCCTGACCGCTGCCCGCGGTCGTCAGGCCGGTTCGAGGATTCGCAAGTCGACCTGCCGCACCAGGTCTTTGACCTGCTGGCGATAGGGCTGCATGTGCGGAGCCGCCAAATGCCACTCGAGGTGTGCGACGCTGGCCCATTTTTCGATCACCGTCACACAGTCGGGCCGCACGGCCGCTTGGGCCGGAAGGGGCGTGGCCAATTCGACGGCCGGGCCATATTCCAAACAGCCTTCTTCGGCCAGCACCTGCGGCACCAGTGCATGGAAGTGCCGCAAGAACTCGGCCCGAGCAGCCGGGGCCAGATGGATGGTGGCGATCACATGAATCATCGACGATTTCCCCCAGAACGAAGATTGCCCGCGGCAATGACGTCATGAAACGATGGGAGGCGCGGCCCGGCGTTGCGGGTCGCGCCTCCCTGGCTTCAACATCTGAATCGCACTGCATCTGAACCGCACTGCCGCTCCGGGCACTGCCGCTCCGGGCGCGGCCGCGGAGGGTCGGGCTTACTGCGGCGGATTGATCGCCAGCAACTCGACCTGGAAAATCAGCGTGGTGTTGGGGCCGATGGGCTCGAAGCCCTGCGGGCCGTAGGCCAGGGTCGAGGGGACGTACAATTCCCACTTGCCGCCGACCTTCATCAACGGCAGCGCCTCCTGCCAGCCGGGAATCACCCCGTCGACGCGGAAGCTGACCGGATCGCCGCCTTCGGCCGTCGAGTCGAAGACCTTGCCGTTGATGTACGTGCCCTTGTACCGCACGGTCACCCTGTCGGTCGCGGTGGGCGAAGGGCCTTCACCCCGCTTGAGAACCTTGTACTGCAAGCCGCTGGGCAGCGTCACGACATCCGGATTCTTCTTATTGTTTTCCAGAAATGCCTGGCCCTCTTCCATGTTGGTCTGGGCCGAGGATTGCATCTTTTGGGCCCGCTCTTGCATCTTCTGGGCCCGCTCGGCTTCGAAGGTCTGCAAGGTTTGCTGGATATCCTCGGGCGTCATGTTGGGTTTCACGCCGTTCAGCGCGTCTTGGACGCCGCGCATCACCACGGTCATGTCCAGGTCGAGGTCTTGGTTCTTGAGCATATGGCCCACGTTCATGCCCACGATGTAGCTCACCTTCTCACGCTTGTCCTTGAATTGCGGCGCGGCCTCCTGCTGGGCCTGAGCCTGCCAAGCCAAACCAACCAGCGCCACAACCGCCAGCAGAAATAAGACTCGTCGCATTATTGGGTTCCTTTCTGCGTGACGATCGCTCGAAAGCCACGCCCTTCTGGATTCAATTTGAAAAGCAGCCGGTCTGGCCAGCCCCGGCCAGACTTCAACACGGCACATTCCACGCCATCGCCCCAAACAATCAAAACCCCAACGATGGGAGGGAGGATTCTACTCAAATACGCAGCGCCGGGTTAGTTGGATTTGGATAATTTGCACGTGCCTCGCATTGTAGACCCCTGGACCACTTTAGACCCCTGTACCACCGTCGCTGGATGGCTGGGTAGTTTCGGCAATCTCGATAGCCTTCAGCAGGCCTCGGGCCTTATTCAGTGTCTCCTGATACTCCTCGGCCGGGATGCTATCGGCCACGATCCCTGCCCCGGCCTGCACATAGGCCTGATCGCCCTGCAACACGATTGTGCGCAGGGCAATGCAGGTATCCATGTTGCCGTTGAAATCGAAGTAGCCGACCGCTCCGGCATAAGGGCCGCGTCGATGCGGCTCGAGCTCGTCGATGATTTCCATCGCCCGGACTTTGGGAGCGCCTGAGACCGTGCCGGCGGGCAGGCAGGCCCGCAGGGCGTCGAAGGCGTCGCGGCCGGGAGCCAGTTGGCCGGTCACGTTCGAGGTGATGTGCATCACGTGGCTATAGCGCTCGATGGTCATCACGTCGGTCAGCTCGACCGAACCATAGCGGGCCACTCGGCCCACGTCGTTGCGGCCCAGGTCCACCAGCATCACGTGCTCGGCCCGCTCCTTGGGATCGGCCAGCAGTTCTTCGGCCAGGCGCCGATCTTCTTCTTCGCTGGCCCCGCGGCGGCGCGTGCCGGCCAGCGGCCGCACCGTGACCCGGCCGGCTTGGACGCGGACCATGATCTCCGGCGAGCTGCCCACGAGCGTGACCGCCGGCAGCCGCAGATAAAACATGAACGGGCTGGGGTTCACTACGCGCAGCGAGCGGTAGATTTCGAACGGCTGCGTCGAAATGGTCGTGCGCAGTCGCTGGCCGATGACGACTTGAAAGATATCGCCGGCGCGAATGTATTCTTGCGCCCGCCCCACGGCCTGTTCGAAGTCGGCGCGTGAAAAATTCGATTCGTACCGCAGCGTCGGCTCGAGCGCCGTGTTCAAGTCGGCGACGTGCAGCGTGGGGCGAATGGTTTCGAGTTCGGCGACCAGTGCGTCAATGCGGCGGCAAGCGTCGTCGTAAGCGACGCGCAGCGCGTCGGCCGACTGCAACTCCGGCGAAGACGCTCCGCCCGGCCGCCGCTGGGCCGGCGCTTCTGGTGGTGCGACGTGGGCCATGGCCACGACGATCATCGTCTTATTCACGTGATCGAAGACGACCATGCGGTCGAAGAATGCAAACGACAGGTCGGGCAAGCGGCGATCGTCGGTCGGCGGATGGGGCAGCCGCTCCGTATATCGCACGGTGTCGTAACCGGCGTAACCCACCGCCCCGCTGCAAAAAGGGGGCAGCTCGGGCAGCACGGCCGCGCGCCAGCTTTCGACCTTTTGCCGCAATTCTTCCAACGGGTCGGCCGCTTCGAGCGTCGTCCGATTGCCGGCTCGATCGGTGATCTGCACCCGCGGGCCGTACGCCTCGAGATGCATGAACGGTTCGGAGGTGAGAAAGCTGTAGCGGCCCACCTTTTCGCCGCCGATGACGCTTTCGAACAAACAGGCGCACGATCCGCGATCGAGCTGGTGAAAGGCCGTGACTGGCGTCAGCGTATCGCCCGATAGACGGCGATAAACCGGGACCAGATGGACCCCATGAGCCAACTGGCAGAAGCGGTCGAGTTCGGGATAATGTCTGGGCGGCACGCGCTAACCCGCTCGCTCGATGGCAATGGACTGAGGAAGGAATCGGAAATTCGGGCTGAAATCGCCTGCCGGTGCCTGGCGTTGACAGCTTAGCGGCCACCGGCGGCAGCGGCAACCGCGGCACCCCGCCGCAGGCCCCTTGCGCCCGCGCTTATCTTTTAGACATTTCACGACTTACGTGGCGCGCCGCCGGCCGGCCCTCGGGTTGACACCCCAGGGGGCACTGTTAGAATTCCCTCGTTTAAGTCGAAAAGCGGTCGTTGTTTGCAGCCCCCCAGCGAACCCCGCACGGCCAGCTTCGCCGTGGCGGATGCGCGGATACCCTATGAAGTGCCAAAAGTGCGACCGCTCGGCCACGTTCCATATTACGGAACTGACCGGCGGCAAACCCCAGGAACTGCACCTGTGCGAGGAGCACGCGCGCGAATATCTGACCGAAAGCGAACCGGAACAAGCCGCCAGCACGAGCCTGGCCGGAGCGCTTGCGCATCAATTGGCCGCCGTCGGTCAGACGGCCGAAGAATTGGCCCGGTTGGATCAACAGGCCTGCCCCATTTGCGGCATCACGTTTTTCGAATTCCGCAATCAGGGCCGCCTGGGCTGCCCGCACGATTATGTTTGCTTTCAGAAGGAACTCGACCCGCTCGTGCTGAACATTCACGGCGAGATCGAGCACGTCGGCAAACGCCCCAAGCGCAGCCCGGGCAACACCGATCGGCAGACCGAGTTGATCCGCCTGCGGCGCGAGTTGAAGGAAGCCATCGTGGGCGAAAAATACGAACGGGCGTCGGAGTTGCGCGACGAGATTCGACAAATCGAAAATAGCCGTTGATCGACCCTTTCGACTGCGGCGCGGCAATGCGGGAACAGGCACGCGGGAACAGGCTGTGGAACTAGAAGATCTGGCACGCGGCAGCGGTGAATGGCTCAAGGGCTCGGGCCCGGAGTCCGACATCGTCATTAGCAGCCGCATCCGCCTGGCCCGAAACCTGGCCGATTTTCCCTTCATCAGCCGGGCCAATACGGCCGACCGGGCCGAGATCGAGCGGATCCTGCGCGACTGCATCACGCAGCTGCGCGAGAGCGCCGAGCTGCAATACCTCGACGTCAACAAGCTGGAGAGCATCGACCGCCAGTTCCTGGTCGAACGGCAGTTGATCAGCCGCGAACTGGCCGAATCGCAAGGCGCGCGCGGCGTGGCGATCGATTCCAAGGAACAGATCAGCCTGATGATCAACGAGGAGGACCACCTCCGCATCCAGGTCATGCAAAGCGGGCTGGATCTGCAAAACGCCTGGGAAAAAATCAACCACATCGACGACCTGATCGAAGCCCAGGTCACGTACGCTTTCAGCGACCGCCTGGGCTATCTCACCGCCTGCCCCACGAACGTCGGCACCGGCATGCGCGTGAGCGTCATGCTGCACCTGCCGGCCCTGGTCATCACGCGGCAAATCGACAAGCTGTTCCGCTCGCTGCAAAAAATCAGCCTCGCCGTCCGCGGACTCTATGGCGAAGGCTCGCAGGCGATGGGCGATTTTTATCAGATCAGCAACCAGATCACGCTGGGCCGCAGCGAAGCCGACTTGGTGAAACAGGTCGGCGACGTCGTGCCCACGATCATCGACTACGAGCGCAAGGCCCGCGAATTCCTGGTGCGCGAAAGCCAGGAAAACCTGCACGACCGGGTCAGCCGGGCATACGGCATCCTGCGCACCGCGCAGACGATCAGCTCGGAAGAAACCATGCACCTGCTCTCCAGCGTGCGGATGGGCGTGAACCTGGGGCTGATCCACGACCTGGAAATTCCCACGCTCAACAAGCTGTTTATCTACACCCAGCCGGCCCATCTGCAAAAACTCAGCGGCGTTGAACTCGACACGGCTGACCGCAACATCGAGCGGGCCCGCTATCTACGCCGCTATCTCAACAAAGAAGACGCCAGCGGCGGCGCGCTGCACAATTAGCTCGCGTTCAGCCGTCTGCTTCTATTGTTAAAGAAATCGTGTCGGCCGGCTGTCACGGGGTCGAGCCAGTCACCTCGCGTACCCGTCCTTCGCGCGGTGCGACAATCTGCTTGAGTTGCGCGGCCGAGCCGTACAAGGCGAGCGTCAGCGGAATCTCCGTCGTGTGATAGTCCAGCTTCTTGAAGCGCCCGGCCAGCAGCATCGTGCCACGCTCGACGACCTGGCCCTCGACCACGACGTGATAGACGCGATCGAGCTTCAGGTCGGTGTCGACGATCCGTTTGCCGACCGGCCGCCGCTGATCGAAGGCATACTTCATGCCCGACACTTGCACCAGCCGGCCGGCTCCCGGCAGATCGACGCCCATGGCTGGATAGCGGTCGAGTCCACGAAGATTGTCTTCCAGAATATCGACCAGGTCCTGGCCCGTCAGGTCGAGCGTGACCAGTAATTGATCGAAGGGCCGGCTGCAATGAATGAGATCGATCACGTCGGCCGTGCCCTGCGGCAGCGGCAACCCCCGGTAATAGACGGGACTGTACAGGGCGATTTCCGCGCCGGTCGCGCGGCGCATGGCGTCTGTGAACCAGTTGGCGAGCCGTTTCTCCGTGCCCAGCATGTCCAATGCTTCGGGAACGTCGGCCACCGGATGCTGGCGATAGCCGGCCGGCGCCGCGCGCCGCGCTTCCAAGCGCGCCTGCCAGCCACGGTCTTGCCGTGTCAGCAGCAAAGTCTTCCCGGCGGGCAGCGCGTCGTGCCAGACTTGCGTGCCGTCGACGTGTACGCGGAGCGGCGCTCCGCTCTCGAAAATCTCCGGATCAGGCGTCAAACTCAGCATGTCGACATTCCGCACGCGCAAGCCCAACTCATGCTTGGAAAGGGCCTCGCCCGCGATCGACGCCATTCGGCCGGGCGTGGTAAGCGCAACTGCTTCCGTCCAGAACGCCTGGCCGTGCAGTGGCGTATCGATGTCGAACAGATACGACTTCGGGTGCGGATCCCGGCGTTGTTTCAGCAGCCAGGCGAAGACCCGCTCGAAGTCCTTGACCGGTCCGTGGTGTCCTTCGCCGGGCAGCAGCTCCAAGCTGACCGGAGCGCCGAACTTCAGCATGCGCTCGACGCCCACGATCACCCCCCGGAGATAATACGAGGCGTCGTTGGCACCGCCGATCCACAGAAAGGGAACTTGCCGGGCGTTACGCGCCAGCCACGGAAAGCTGTAAGCCGCTGCCAAGGGAGCTGCGGCCGCAAACATGTCTGGGTGGTGCAAGGCCAGAT
>DATCFX010000137.1:0-1826 GCA_036509275.1 Pirellulales bacterium
GCGGGCGTCGCGGCCGGCCCGCGGGCCGTGGCTGCCTTGGCCCGTTCACTTCCCGCTCCAGTTGCTGTTGCAACAGGACCAGCACCGCAGCCTCGGCGGGCGACAGCTTCGCCAGAGGTTCGCGCAGGCGGCGCTCGCTGCGTTTTTTGAGCGTGCGGCTCAGCGAACGATCCAGGTAGGCGTTGATGATCTGGGGATGAATATAGCACTTGCGGCATACGGTTTTGGTATTGCCTAGCGCCGCCGCCACGCGCTCGATCGCCCGTAGGATGTTGCGCTTGGCTGCTGCCTGCGAATCGAAGTCCTCGAATTCGCGTAGTGCCCGAGCAGCCAATACGGTGCCGGCCCAGGTTCGAAAGTCCTTGGCGGTGAACGCATCGCCGGCAATCGATCCCAGATATTCGTTGACTTCCGACGACGTGACGTCATGCACGATTCCTGCGGCATCGAGGTAACCGAACAACTCTTGGCCGGGAAGATCCTGGCAGGCATCCACAATGCGCGCCAGCCGCGCATCGTCCAACTCGATATCGTGATCGACCGCGCTTTTTCCGCGAAATTCAAAGCGGATTTTGCGCCGTCCGACGCGCACGTGGCGGTTGCGCATCGTCGTCAGCCCGAACGACTCATTGCTGCGAGCATATTCATCGTTGCCCACGCGGATCAGCGTCGTCTCCAGCAAGCGAACAACGGCGGCCAGCACCTTTTGCTTGGGAAGCCCCCGCCGGGCCAGATCGCGATTCACGCGCCGGCGAATCTTTGGCAGGGCCCGGCCGAAAGCGACCATTTTGTGGTATTTCGTCTCGTCGCGCACTTCGCGCCAGCGCGAGTGGTAGCGGTATTGCTTGCGGCGTCGTGCGTCGCGGCCCGTGGCTTGCAAATGCCCATTTTCCAGCGGGCAAATCCAGACATCGGTCCATGCCGGTGGCACCGCCAGCGAACCAATGCGGACCAGCGTCTGGCGGTCACGTACCCGCTTGCCGGCCGAGTCGAAGTAGGCGAACCGCCCGCGCTGCGCCCGGCGACTGATGCCCGGCATGTCGTCCTTCACATATTGCAGTCTGGCAACTTGCGCCGCCATCTCTGGATCGCGCGCGGGCAGCACTGCAGGGGTCGTGCGAGTTGTCACGTCGAAAACCGCTTTCGAAGCTGTCGGGCAAGGTGGTCATGCGTGTCGGCCTGGCGCCAATCGTCTCGGGCGATCGTGCAAACCCAATGCCGGCGAGTTGGCAATTGCGGACAGGAACACTTGACGCTGGCGGCGATTCGGCCTTGCGAGCCCATGCGAATGGCCAAACCCCTCGATAGCCAATCCAGATTAAAAAACCGCAACAATTTTGCTGCCTGGCGTCCTTGCGTTAGCATGCGGTTGCCCGGGATGAGCGCCTCGGCACTTTGAGGCGGTGCATCGGCGCTCAGACGCGCCCGGAATATGTCCCATCGCACCCGATTACGGAACGAGACTATGGCCCCCGCCCTGCCCGGGCTGACCGGGCCGTGGTTTGCGATTGCGCTGGCGCTGGCCGTATCGGCCGCCGGATGTAAGCCGCAAACGGAACAGGCCCAGCGGACGGCGCCGGCATCGGCCAGCCAGCCGTCAGCCGACCAAGCGGATTACTCTGGCCGATCGTCTGTTTCCCGGGGCTCCACTTCGCGAAACTGTTCGGGCCGTCGGAAACCAGGCGAGTGATCGGCGCTGCCAGGACCCCGCCGCCCGATTGGCTCCCGGGCCGCAGCCAGATAAAGTGGAATCTGGCCGGCTTCCGACGATACCACACGGCCTGCTTGATTCTGTCGTCCGATCTGGCCGCTAACCACCGCTGCTC
>DATCFX010000138.1:0-6301 GCA_036509275.1 Pirellulales bacterium
CCGGGCCAGGACCGAAGTCCGCCCGAAGCTGCCGATTGCGTCGCCCGTTCGACGACTCGCCATGCAGGGGTTCCACTAGCCGGCAGTTGGTCGCGGGGGCTTGCCCCGCGCGCGTTCACCTTGCCGTATCAACGCTACTTATAACACAAAACCCCAGCGTAGGCGTCCCGCTCCGTCGAGACGCGCAGTGCATGGCTCGGGGAGCATCCGGCAGCCGGCCGCTGGATTATGATAGATTGTCGCCGTGCCGGCCCAGCGGATGGCGCCGCACGACGGTTTGTTCCCTCTGGAAACAGGAAGCCGCTGATGGCCGCATTGTCGATTACCCGCCGTGGGTGCCTGACGGTTGTTCTGGCGCTGGCTGTTGCGCCCGCCGCCAAAGCCGGCTGCGATGCGTGGCCGGCCTGGCGAGGTGCGGGGGGCGATGGCCTCGCGGTCGACTGCAAACTGCCCGATCCCTGGCCCGAGCAGCCACTGCCAGTGGTCTGGGACGCCCCGCTGGGCACCGGCTGGTCGTCGCCGGTCGTCGCCGCAGGCCGGGTCTTCATCTCCGATCGCGAGCGCGATGTCGAACGTCTGCTGGCTTTCGACGCCCAGACCGGCCGGCAATTGTGGCAGCGTACGCACCCGGTCGATTTCGAACCGCATCCCGTGGGACGCCGGCATGGCAGCGGTCCCAAAAGCACGCCCGTGGTGGCCGGGGGCCGCGTGTATTGGCTGGGCATCGCCGGTTGGCTCGAGTGCGCCGACGTCCGCGACGGCGACTCGCTGTGGCACCTGAACCTGCCCGCCGAGTTTGGCAAGCATCGGCCGCTGGCGTCGAATCGGGCGTTTGTCGATGGCGAAGAAGCGGTAGTCGTGCCGGTCGGAGAAGGCGAAGGCGCGGCCGTGCCGCTGTTCGGTTACACCGGCTCGCCACGCGTCGACGCTGGGCGTCTGATTTGCCCCATCGGCCAGCCGCGGGCGGGCACCTTTGCGGCCTTGGACGCCGCCACCGGCCGGATGCTGTGGCACGCGCTGGACGAGCACGTTTCGTATTCGTCGCCGATCATCGCCGAACTGGCCGGCGTGCGGCAGGTGGTAGCCATGACTGGGCCCCGGGTCGTGGGCCTCGCCTGGGACGACGGCCGGCTGCTCTGGAGCCATCCCTTCCAGGTGCAATACGACGAGAGCATCGGCACGCCTGTCGTGTCCGGCGACATGGTCGTGGTCACGGCCGAGGGACATCCGATGACATCGCTGAAGATCCAGGCCGACGGCTCTGGGCAGTCCGCGAAGTTGGCCTGGGAGAATTTCGATCTGACGAGCTACCTGTCGAGCATGCTGGCCTTCGAGGGGCACATTTACGGCATGAACGACGGCGGCGAGTTGTGCTGCGTGCGCTCTAGCGACGGCAAAACGCTCTGGAGCGGCGGCAAGCATGGATATTACTGCACGCCGCTGCTGGCCGACGGCCGGCTGCTCTGTCTCAACGAGCGCGGCAAACTGCTCGTCGTGGCGGCCGATCCCGGCGGTTACCGCGTGTTGGGCGAAAGCCAACTGACCACCGCGGCCACTTGGACCACGCCGGCCTTGGTCGGCGAGCAGCTTTACATTCGCAGCGCTTCAGGCCTGCGCTGCTTGAGTCTCGCGCGCCACTAAGGATCGAACGAAAAATAACTTCTCCGCAAACCCCTCGCCCCTTGCGGGAGAGGGCAGGGTGAGGGGATGAGAAAAACCGAAGTTATTTTTCGTTCGATCCTAAGCCCACGGTTTGCAAACTGTTTACAAACCGTGGGGCCATGAAGCGCGATGCGAATTCGCAGCGCCTGTTCAGGCGACTGCGGCCTGTCGCTTGTGCTTGCGCAAAAAGCCGACGCTCTCCAGCGCCTTGTAAACTTCCTCGAGCGTCTTTTCGCCGAAGTTTGAAATGCTCAGCAGGTCGTCGCGGGTGCAATGGAGCAGATCGTTGACGGTGAAAATGCCGCGCTCTTCCAGGCAATTGGTCGTGCGGACCGACAGGCCGATTTCCGCCGTGCTCATTTCCAAGCGGTCTTTGAGGCCCTTGGCTTGCTCGTCGGCTACGCTGAGGCGGATGCGGGTCATGGGTTCCCTCCCAAGAAAAATGCACTGTTTCAATTAGTCGCCGGCAGTCCGATTTGCCGGTCATTCACCGGCGGATTATAGCAATATCCGCCCGTCACCCAACAGTTTTTCCACATAAATCTTGGCTTTAGCCGTGAATGCAATGCTAGCTCAGCTAGCGAGTTAGATCGCAAATTCGCGCTCGATTCCTCGATTGGTTCTGCCGGTGTCCGCATTCGCTCGCCACGGGTGTTACCACACCACTCCGTCGGCGGGCAGTGGTCGACTTTATAATAGTAATGCGAAATCGCCGCCAAGCGACCCACTTGGTCCGCCTACAGGTTCGTCTCGCGTGAACCGTGGCGGTTCCTGGACCAACGGGCCAGTTTACTGCCGCTCGGCACTTCGCCACTACAACGAGCCGGTTGCCCGTAGCAGCTATTTCGGTTTTCGGGTGCTCTGCGGGGCAAATCGTTTTCGCATCGGGCCCAGTCGCCCTCCCTTCGCGCGCCGCCGGTCCGTCCGCGAGAAACGCAAGTCGCGTGACCCGCAGGTGATGCGCCTTTTTCGAAGATTTCGCGACAGACTTCCGGAATACATACATGTGGAGGGGCAGGCTATGGGCGGACCGATCCACGACGCATTGATTCGCACCGATCGCTTAAGCACGTTGGCGCAAGGCCTGTTGGAAAACTTCGAGGTGGTTCAATGATCCAGGAATCTTGTTCCGAAAATGACCAACAATCGTACGCCGATACTCCGGGCGCGCAGCACGCGGGCGGCCGATCCGATCGCTCGGTTCCAGCCTCCCAGGGCACGAGGTCGTCGACGCTGGCGACGGCTCGCTTCCTGCTAGCCTGCCCGTTCCTGCTAGCAGGCATTGGCCTCGTGCTCGCCGGCCGCGTCATCTTGGAACGCGAAGACCGCCGCGGCTTCGATGCGCAATACTTCGGGCCAGCCGGCCGTCGACCGCCGAACCGCTGAGCGGCTTCGATCGACTTGTCGAGCAACTTCAAAAGCGGCCGTCGCGCGTTTCGAAATGCGTGGGCTTGCCGTGCCGCTGGCCGCCGCGGCGAATCCAGTCGGCAATCCACGCGAGCATCTGCTCGACGCCGACGTGGGGATATCCGAACCGGGCAACGGCCCGGCTGCTGTTGCTCAGCAACGCGTCGTGCGCTTCCTGGCCGACGAAGCGCACCGGCTTGTTCAGCAGTTCGCCAAAGCGCTGGCACACGCGCAGGACGCTCAGGGTCTCCGGTCCCGCCAGGTTCAAGACCAGCGGAGGCGTGCTGGCGTGCGCCAGGGCCAGCAGGGCCGCGGCGTTGGCGTCCTGCTGCCAGATGGCGTTGAAGTTGCCCATCGCCAGATCGATCGGTTCGCCGCGCTTGACGCGCTCGGCCAGGTCCACCAGCACGCCGTAGCGCAGCTCATTGGCGTAGTTCAAACGCAAAATAGCCAACGGGAATTCCCGCGTGCGGCCGAAATGCTCGAACATCCGCTCGCGTCCCAGGGCGCTCATCGCGTACTCGCCAACCGGCCGCAGCTCGTCCTCCTCGCGCGAGCCGCCCAACTCTACCGGCGTCAGCGGATAAACGTTGCCGGTGCTGAAGGCCACGATCCGGCTGCGGCCAAACCGCTCGCAAATCAAGCCCGCCACAAACACATTCATGGCCCAAGTCAGCGGCTCCTGGCCGGTCGAGCCGAATTTCATGCCGGTCATCGAAACGATATTCGGCGCCTCGGGTAGTTGGGCCAATTGCTGCCGGTCGAGCAAATCGGCGCGGATTGTGACGACGCCGTGGCGCTCGAGTGCCGGCTGCTGGGCCGGATCGCTGAAGCGTGCCACGCCGATGACTTGCCGCCGCACGCCCGCCGCCTCGGAAGCCCGCACCGCCATGCGCGCCAGCGTGGGCCCCATCTTGCCGCTGGCGCCCAGCACCAGCACATCCCCATCGAGCTGCCGCATCGCCTCGACAACCTCAGCCGTCGGCCGGCTCAGCCGCTCTTCCAACGCTTCGACCGATTCAATCGCTGGCTCGATCGGCATGGTTTTGATGAATTGCGCGCAAGAATTCCGTGTTTCGGCAACCCTACCCTGCCTCACAGCCGGCTGCAACTATCGCAGCGTTCGGCGGCGAAAGATCATTGCAGGGGGCTTGGAGGAAGAGAGCCACCACAACGTGGAATAGCGAGAAAAACGACAAATCCACCACGACGACACAAAGAACACGAAGACTTTTTCCTTTGTGTCCTTTGTGCCATTGTGGTCATTAGCCTGCTATTTTTTCTCGGTGTCTCCGTGCCGCTGTGGTTTCTTTCTTCTTAACGCTTTGTTCCCAAAGCGGCCGTTTTCGCGAGGTCGATCACGCACCCCGTGCGTGACAGTGGGCTTTGACGGCGGTCGGTTCTAAGCTGTCACGCACGCATGGCGTGCATCACCTGCGGGCTGCACAATTCGTGACGCCCGCAGTGTTCGACAGAAGCCCACCCGCATAGCGGGCGGAGTTGAAAACTCTCGGCCGATCGGGCAAGCTTAAGCCGCGCGAACAAGCGGTTGACGCGGCGAAGGGGGTTTTGAAACTCCCGGCCGGTTGCCGCCGCGACGAAAGGGTAACAGACCGGGCATGCGAAAAACACGCGATCTCGAACATCCGCGGGATGCCATTTTACGCTGCATCGAGCGGATTTACCGCTACCGCATGACAACCACCTCGGGCGGCAACCTGTCGGTCCGCGAGCCGGGCGGCGATATCTGGATCACGCCGGCCCGCATCGACAAGGGCTCGCTCACGCGCGACCACATCGTCTGCTGCCGCGCCGATGGCACACAGGCCGGCGGCCATTGCCCATCGTCGGAGCTGCCGTTTCATAAAGCGATTTACGAGGCGCGGCCCGACATCCGCGGCATTGTGCATGCCCATCCGGTCGGGTTGGTGGCTTTCAGCATTGCGGGGCTGGTGCCTGACACGAGCGTGCTGTACCAGGCTTTCGACACCTGCGGCCGGGTGAGTTTTGCCCGCTACGCGCTGCCGGGCAGCGAGGCGTTGGGGCGAAATATCGCCGAGGCGTTTGCGGCCGGGGCGGATTGCGTGGTGCTGGAAAATCACGGGGTGGTCACGGCCGGCACAAGTCTGCAAGCGGCGTTCGAGCGGTTCGAGACGCTGGAGTTCACGGCGGCCACGCTGCTCGAGGCCCGGCAGTTGGGCACGGCGCGCTCGCTGGCGGCCGAGGAACTCGAGATCAAGCACCACGCGCCGGCCGGCCACGCGCTACTGCGTGCCGGCGAAGCCACGAGCCACGAGAAGGAATTGCGGCGCGAGCTGAGCGAGTTCGTGCGGCGTGCGTATCGCCAGCGGTTGATGATCAGCACGGAAGGGGCTTTTTCCGCGCGGCTCGAAGACGATGCGTTTCTGATCACGCCGCATGCGGTGGATCGCGATCGGCTGGAGCCGGGCGAGATTGTGCTGGTGCGGGCCGGCGCGGCCGAAGAGAGTCGCATGGCCAGCAGCAACAGCCGCGTCCATCGGGCCATTTACGCCCGGCACCCCGAGATTTCGGCCATTATCAACGCCTACCCGGTCAGCGCCACGGCCTTCAGCCTCACCGGTGCGCCGCTGGATGCCCGCACGATTCCCGAAAGTTATCTGCTGCTGCGCGAGATCCAGCGGCTGCCGCGAGCGGTGCAATATGTGGATCCCGATGCGGTAGGTGCTGTCGCCTCCCTTGCCAATCCGATCACGATCCTGGAAAACGACGGGGTGCAGATCTGCGGCAGCAGCGTGCTGGACGCTTTCGATCGGCTGGAAGTGCTCGAATCGACGGCCCGGGCAATCATTCGCGCCCGCTCGCTGGGTGACCTTGTGCCGTTGTCGGCCGAGGCGATTGCCGAGCTGCGCCGGGCCTTCAAGGTTGACTAACGCCATCGATTCATCCAGAACAAAGCGGCGCGGGGCTGTTGGACGCCGGCGAAAAAAAGGAGTTAACGCGACATGCAATTGGGAATGATCGGCCTGGGACGGATGGGTTCGAACATGGTTCGCCGGCTGATGAAGGCCGGACACGAGTGCGTGGTCTACGATGTCCACGCCGACGCGGTGGCGCAGCTAGCGAAAGAGGGCGCCGTGGGCGCCAAGTCGCTGGACGAACTGGTGCAAAAGCTGCGCACGCCGCGGGCCGTCTGGCTAATGGTGCCGGCCGCCGTGGTCGATCGCAGCATTGCCGATCTGCAAACGCGGGT
>DATCFX010000139.1:0-1037 GCA_036509275.1 Pirellulales bacterium
GGCGGAGCAACATTTCGTCGACGCGGCCGCGGAAGCGCTCGATGCCGTCAATGGCAACCACCGGAATGTCGTTGGTGTAGCGGGCCAGTAAGTCCGGGTCGGACTCGATATCGACCTCGCGGGGCCGCAGGCCGTGGCGCTGGAGCACGCTGCACGCCACCTCGCACAGGTGGCAGCCGTGCCGGGTATAAAGGATCACGTCGGGCTCGTTCATGGGGACCGGGGCCGGGTGCTCGGGATCTTGGTTGCAACTCGCCGTCGCCGGATCGTGCCGCTGGGCGACAAAAGATGATAGTCGCCGCCCGGCCGCGGCCGATCAATAGCCAGGGACGGCCTCGGGCCGGTGGATCGGCGGGCGTTTGCCGGCCGCGGCGAAGAAAAATGCTTTACCTGCGCCGCTGGCACTGGTATCTTCCCGGCAGGCGTGATAATTTCGTAAGAAGATGAGCCTCAAGTTTATTCTGGCTTAGGTTTCTCTGGCTTGCAGGTTGCTGGCGAATGGGGGAGAGAGGAGCGGCACTCCCCGGATCTCTGGATCAAGTTCCCATCGCGAGTGTGGGTTTCATCCTGGGCAGGATGCTCTCGAGGGTATATATGCCGCGGTCATTTCGTATGGTTCACGACGCTTCGTCTTTTTAGCCGCTGCGTGATTGGGCGGCCTCGGCATGGCTAAGCTTCCCGGCGACAAGTTTCTCGAGCTCGTGCGCAAGAGCGGTCTGGTGGAATCCGACCAGCTCGATGCGTTCATCGCCGATGTCGAAGCCAAAGAGGGCAAGGAGGCGCTCAAGGACGGCCAGGTTGCCGTGGATCGCTTGATTGCCGCCGAGCTGATTACCGGCTGGCAGGCCGACAAGATCATGGACGGCCGGCACAAGGGCTTCTTTCTCAAGAACTACAAGCTGCTGAGCCACCTGGGCTCCGGCGGCATGAGCAGCGTCTACCTGGCCGAGCACCGGCACATGCACCGCCGCGTGGCGATCAAGGTGCTGCCGCAAAGCCGCATCGACGACTCCAGCTACCTGGCCCGCTTCTATCGA
>DATCFX010000140.1:0-1644 GCA_036509275.1 Pirellulales bacterium
CCGCTTTAGCGTGGGCTCCGTGCGTGGCCCCGACAGCGCTCGTGTCCGGCCTGGCGTGGGGATCATAGCCGGGTTCGTCGGGCATGTTGCCCAGCCGGTCCATGCCAGCCTGACGCATCCGCGAAACCAGGAACAGCCCTACGAGGCAGCCCGGAATCTCCATGATGGCGAGCATCACCGGCATGTACGCTGCCGGCACGTATTGCGAAGCGTCGGCGGCGGCCTTTTCGACCGTTTGGACGTCGATCCCGCTCTGCTCCCACTGAGATCGAATCGCGTCGTCGGCCAGTGCGGTGGTGACCGCTTCGAGTTTGATGTTTTTGCCCAAGCCGAGTTGATTTTGCTGGATGCCGCCAGCCGTCAGCGCCGTGACCAGCGTCACCAGTTGCAAGCCGCCGAGCACGCCCAGGCACGTGGCGAACGTGCCAGCCGAATCGGAGCCGTAATACGCGGCCACCGTGGCCGCGTCGACGCGGCGCAAGCGGGTACACGCGCGCAGCACGCCGTAAGCGATCACGCCCAGCAGAAAGTTCAGCACGAAGCCAATCAGCATAAAGCCGAGCGCTTGATTCAGCGCGTCGGGCGAAAGACCCGCCAGCTTCTCCCCACCCTCCCAGCCGATCGAGATCAGCAAAAAGATCGTCAGTCCTTGATACAGGACATAGGGGAACTCAAAAGCTACGCCTAGAATCGGCACCAGAAAGCCCATGTAGAAGAACAGCAGCAAGGGCTTGAACAGATTGTGCGTGAAGTTTTGCCAGAACTCGTGCAGATGATGCTGGAAGTCCATAGGCGATTGTGCTGAAAAGGAGGCTGATTACAAATCCGTAATCTTCTCGCGCCGTTTGCGGGCTGTTTTCGCAGCCGCTTTCCACGTCCCGGCAGCCTGTCGCCCGCGTTGGTATCCGCGGGCGCTTCCGTCTGGAAAAATCGGTTTGATTTGACAACTCCCCCTCTAGCGATGTGGAATGGAAGCCGGGCACCATGCCGCCAGCGATGATAATCGCCGATCGACGCCGCGCTTGCAAACGCGGCCGCCCCGAGTGTTTCCTTCACGTTCCGCTCTGGCCCCGGCAGCTAATCGATGTTGGACTTGTTGATTGTTGAAGACGACCCGCTGATCGGTAAGTCGCTGCAAAAGGGCTTTCAGGAAGCCGGTCACCAGTGCGTCTGGGTTCGCGACGGCATCCGCGGCCTCGAACTGGGGCGTTCGCAGCGCTTCGATGCCATTACGCTGGACTTGATGCTGCCCGGCTTGCCGGGGCTCGACGTACTGAAGACGCTGCGCAACGAGCGGATCCTCACGCCGGTGATCCTATTGACCGCGCGCGCGGCGCTTGAAGAGCGGGTCGAAGGCCTGACGGTCGGCGCCGACGATTACCTGGTCAAGCCGTTTTCGTTCGTGGAACTGATGGCGCGGATCGAAGCGGTCTGCCGCCGCAGCGTCAGCCGGCCCTCGGCGACGCTCGAGGTCGGCGACTTGCGGCTGGACCTGGCCACCCGCCGCGCCACGCGCGGCACGACCGAATGCGAGCTCACGCCGACCGAGTTCAGCCTGCTGGAATACCTGATGCGCTTCGCCGGCAAAGTCGTCACGCGTAAAATGCTGTGCGAGCATCTCTGGGAGACCGATTGGGACGGCAC
>DATCFX010000141.1:0-2496 GCA_036509275.1 Pirellulales bacterium
TCTACGTGCTCGACGCGACGCAAACCGTCACCTTCAGCGGTGGCATCGGCGAAAGCGTTTTCAACGGTTCGTCGCTATTCAAGTTCGGTCCCGGCACATTGGCGCTGACCGGCGCCAATACGTACTCCGGCAGCACGGTGCTCGAGCAGGGCGGCGGCACGCTTGATCTCGGCTCTGCCGGCACCCTGCTGGACAACTCGAACATCACCGTTAACGACCAATCGACTTTCAAGCTCGACAACTCGATTACGTTTATTTCCAGCCGCGTCTCGCCGCTGGCCACGATCACCCTGGCCGGTGGCACGCTGGATTTCGTCGGCGCGGCCAGCACGGCCTCGAGCGAATCGATCGGCGCCGTGACGCTCTCAGCCGGGCATACTTCCACGATCGAATCCGATCAGGCCAGCGGCGGCACGGCCACGCTGACACTGGCGTCCTTGACCACCGCCGCCGGGGCGACGGTCAGCTTCATCGGTACCGGCAGCGCGCTGTCGGCGGCCGGCAACAACCAGATCGATATCGCCATCTCGCCCGGCAGCCTGACCGACGGCATTCTTCCCTATGCCACTGTCACCGGCCCTGCGAGCCTGGACCTGGCGACGTACATGACCAATGTCGCGGGCGTGGCGATCACGGCCCTGCCGGCGGCCGATTATGTCACCAGCCTGGCCGCCGCCGGGCCGACCAGCAACGTCAAGCTCTCGTCGCCCGGTTGGTACACGTCCAATGGCGCGACGATCAATGCACTGTTGATCTCCGGCAGTGGCATTACTGTCGGCGGAGTGAATGACTCGCTGACCGTCAGCTCCGGCGCTGTCGTGTTCGCCGGCGGCGGTACCAATACGCTCTCCGTCGGCCGGCTGAATCTCGGCGTGCAAGCTTTCATTACGACCGACGCCGGCTCGACGGCCACGATCAGCGGCGGCGTCACCGGCGCCGGCACGTCGCTGACCAAAGCCGGCAACGGCACGCTGGTGCTCAGCGGGGCCAACCAATTTTCCGGCAGCGACTACATCGACCAGGGCGTGCTGAATATCGAAAACAGCGCCGCCCTGGGTGCCGCCGGCTCAAGCGTGACGGTCAACCAGGGCGCCAGCCTGGCCCTGCAAGATCCCGGCGGCAGCCCGGTGAATGTCGGCACGATGCCGCTGACCCTCTGGGGCACGGGTTTCAACAGCATGGGCGCGATCGTCAACGTCGCTGGAAACTCGAACTCCTGGGCCGGCACGATCACGCTCGACAGCGTCTCGATCGACAGCACAACGGTCATTAGTAATTGGGGAGCGGCGTTGATGACCCCCACGTTCATCGGCGCCAGCGCCGGCCAACTCAGCTTGACCGGTGTGATTAGCGGCGTCTCGGCGCTGGTCAAGGTGGGTGCCGGCACCGTGGCCTTGGGCGGCGTGCTGTCGAACACGTTTATCGGCTCCGCGGTTGTTGCGCAAGGAACACTGTTGTTAAACAAGGCCGCCGGCCTGAATACGTTGGGCTCGTCCGGCGACATTGTCTACGTGGGCAATGATCTGGTCAGCGCCCAGCTCGAATTGGGAGGCAATAACCAGCTTGTCGACTCCGCGGCGATGGTCGTCAACTCCACCGGCATCCTCAATTTCAACAACTACTCGGATGTAATCGGCGCCTTGACCCTGACCATTGGCCCCAACGGCTCCAGCACGGTCGAGACCGGCACCGGCACGCTGACGCTCGGCGGCAACGTGCTCGTGCAGGGCTTGGGCACGGGCAATCCCGCCGCGGCCACGATCAGCGGCAACCTGGCGCTCAACGCGTTCAACGCCGCCGGCACCGTGACGCGCACGTTTACCGTCAACGACGGCGCCTCGGGCGACGACCTGGTGATTTCGGCGGCCATCAGCGACGGCAATGGCATTTTCAATGGCGGCATCACCAAGGTCGGCTTGGGCACGATGCAGTTTACCGGCTCGACGGCCAACACCTACACCGGCACGACGACGATCAACGAGGGAACGCTCGAACTGAACAAGACGCCCGGCGTCAACGCTTTGACTGGCCCGCTGACGGTCGGCGAAGGGAGTTTGGGCGCTGGCGGAGCCGATTCCCAGGTCGTTCGGCTCTTGGCCTCCAACCAGATCAACGGCGCGCTGGCCGTGACCGTCAATAGCACTGGCCTGCTGGACCTGAACGGCTTTTCGGACACGATCGGCACGGGACCCGACATGGTGGCCCTGACCATCAACGGCGGCAACGTGAGCACCGGCGCGGGCACGTTGACGCTCAACGGCGATGTGACCGAGTCGAACACCGCCACGAGCAACATTGTCAGTCCGGGCACGATCAGCGGCAATTTGAATCTCGGCGCCGCCGCCCGCACGTTCAACCTCTACCATTTTGCCGGGCTCGCCTATGACCTGGTCATTTCCGCCAATATCAGCGGCGCTGCCGGCGCCGACCTGAACAAATCCAACACCGGCAGCCTGCTGCTCTCGGGCAACAACACGTATGCCGGCAACACGTACC
>DATCFX010000142.1:0-1043 GCA_036509275.1 Pirellulales bacterium
CTACGATGCCTGCAGCGGGCCAGCCTTCGCAGATGAAGCGCCTGCCACGCGGCGCCGGCAACCGCCGCCCGAAGAAGCGTAACCTGGAGACTGCCTGCGTGTTTCACCTGACGCCCTTGTTCGGCATGCACGCTGGCGACATGTGGTATGCGCTGCCGCTGGTGGTCGCGATCAGCCTGGTGTACCAGGCCACGCGGCACGAACAACTGGGCCCGATTCTGTGGGGCGCGGCACGTTTCGGGCTGTGGCTCGTGGGCTTCATGGCCGTGGCGAGCGCCATTCTGTATTTCGTTTCGATCCGGCTGTAGCACCGCAGCCGCGTCGCGAGAGCGAAAAGCGGCCGAAAAACCGGCCAAAAGCCTGCCGTCGGCCGGCCAGGCGGTAGCTTTTCCTCCCCCGACAAGGTATAGGATTATTAAGTCCTTGCCTGCCGCGCTCCCCCCGGATTGGCCTGCCCTCGTGAATGCCTCCCGCCTGCTGATTCCCTTGCTGCTTGTACTGCTGGTCGGGCAGCCGGCGTCTGCGCTGGCCGCGACGCCCGAGTTGGAAGGCTGGATACGCTACCTTGATGGCCTGCTGCCCGACAAGGCCGCCGACTATCGCCCGGAAGCAATTGCAAACGTGGCCAAAGCCGCCGATGCTGTCGACGAGTGGTCGGCCTATGCCGCGGCCCAGTTCGATGGCACGCCGGCCTCCGGGCTGGACGTCGTGCGCCAGTTGCTCTCGGCCAAGGCACGCGTCGACCTGATGCTGGATCGACGCCTCGAGCAGCGAGCGCAGTTTGCCGTGCTCGATCCGGCCGTTCAGCGCGACGCGATCCGCAGTTATTTGCGTGTCACTTCGAAACTGATCGATCTGTCTGGCCGCCTGCGCTATCTGCTGGCCGACGGGTTGAACGCCATTGCCGCCGACACGACGGATCCCAGCCAGCGCAGTCAACTGCTGGCACTGCTGGGCGAATATCGCTCGTCGATCGGGGCCACGGCAGTGGCGGCCTGGCTGACCGCCCCGCCGCCAGCTTCGCCGGCCGAACCGAGCCCGCC
>DATCFX010000143.1:0-2802 GCA_036509275.1 Pirellulales bacterium
CCATGAGACATCTGCTCGAATAATGTGCGATCCATTAGTTTGGCTCCGTGGGGTCGAAGTCGTCAGGCAGCCGATGGCGGCGGCCGATCCTTTCTGCCCCCACGAAATCGCCCCAAATCGATGCCTTCCGAGGCAGTTGGATCCTTCGCGAGGTGAGTCGCGATGCTTCCCTAAGTAGCCGCCAGGCGGTTCGAAACTGCATCACGGCGATAGCTATGGTGGCCAGGCCCATCGGCACGCAAATGATAATCGCTTGAATCGCGGCACCTTCGTGGATCCCGCTAACGATTCCTCCGATGAGGAGGTAGGCGCCGAGCACGAGCGCCGCCCCGCCGCCAACGAGTTGCGGCAACGACGCGTACATTGCGGATATAATGTTGAGCAGCAGGTAGCTCTTTTGACCTTCCAGAGTTGCTTGCGGCTGCCGCTCCAGTGGCGCTTGCGGCGGTTCAAATGGATTCTTGCTCATATCGACAATATAGCCGAATCGTCGCCGCCCAGCGCGGAACCACCGGATTGTGACTGCACGTGTAGCACCTATCCTCTTTGGCCGGAATCGTTTGAGTCGGGCCGTTGTTTCGCGGGCGAGGGTACGTTACGCTAAAGGGTCTCGACAGCAGTCACAAGCCGCCCAGCGATGGCGGCGTGCGGCTGCCCCCCAGCCTGGATATCAACGTAGCTTTTGCCCCGCCCGGTTCAAATTCCCAGCGTTTGTCCCACCCCTGTAGGAGCGTTCATGACGGCCACTCAGTCCCCCGATCTGGCTGCGCAGGCGCGCGCCGCCCGCGAGCGACTCGATGCCCACGCTTACGAGATCGTTCAATGGCATTTTCATCCCTCGACCGGCTGCCCGTTCTGGCTGGAATACGCCAAGGGAATGAAATTTGACCCGTTAAAGGAAGTGCGCACGTTCGACGATCTGAAGAAATTCGATCTGTTCCAGGACGAATGGCTGCGGGGCGGGCCGGTGCGGCGCTGGGTGCCCAAGGCTTATGCCGACAAGCCGATTTACGTGTTCGAAACCGGCGGCACGACGGGCGTGCCCAAGAGCCGCATCGCCGTCGAGGATTTTCGCACCGACTATTCGTTGTTCAGCGACACGCTGCCGGACGAGTATTTTCCCAAGGGGGCGAACTGGCTGATGCTGGGCCCCTCGGGCCCGCGGCGGCTGCGGCTGGCGGTCGAGCACCTGGCCCAGCACCGCGGCGGCATTTCCTTCTGTATCGATCTTGATCCCCGCTGGGTGATCAAACTCATCAAGCGCGGCTGGATGGAGCATCTCGAAGCGTACAAAGAGCATTGCATCGACCAGGCCATCACCATCCTGGGCGCCGGCCACGACATCCGCTGCATGTTTACCACGCCCAAGCTGCTCGAGAGCCTGGCCACTGCGCTAGAGAAGCGCGGGTCGAGCATCCGCCAGGCGGGCATCACCGGCGTTTTTTCCGGCGGCACCGAGTTCACGCCGCAGTGGACGCGCTTCGCCATGGAGGAGTTCCTCGACGACAGCGTGTACATGACGCCCACGTACGGCAACACGCTGATGGGCCTGGCCTGCTCCAAGCCGGTCACGCCCGACGATGGCTACAAGATCAGCTACTACGCCCCGCAGCCCCGGGCCGCGACCGAGGTCGTCGAGTTCAACGATCCGATGCAAGTGGTCGGCTACGGCCAGACGGGCCGCGTCAAGCTGACGACGCTGACCAAAGAGTTTTTCATGCCCGGCTTCCTGGAACGCGACGAAGGCGAGCGTGAGCTGCCCTACGAGAAGTATCCGTGGGACGGCGTGAGCGGCGTGCGTCCGTTCCACGAATTGGCCGAAGCCACGACCGTCGGCGTGTATTGAAAATTGAAGGAGATCCGCGCGTGCTGAATCTGCCTGTATTGCGGTGGGGCAAGCCCTACGAATCGCTCGAGACCGACCAGGTCCTGCATTTCATCACCGGCGAGCCGATCGCCAAGGTGAGCCAGGCCGGCGGCGGCCTCTTGCAGCGCGACATGCGCCAGGCCCAGCGGGCGCGCGACGTGCTCTGCGATCTCAAGCCCGACGAACTGATCGAGCGCGTCAAGCGGGCCGGCGATTTGTATCTCAACGCCACGCTGCCCATGGGCGATGGGACGCAATCGCCCGAGGATTTTGCCCGGGCGCAAAGTGCCTCGACCGGTTTGCCGGTACACATGTGCAGCGGGAACATGCAGAAGAACTATTTCGTGCTCACGCACATGCGCGAAATGCTCGAAGCGCTGACGCGCGGCTTGGACCTGGAGATCTTGGCCCGCGGCTACGGCAAAGAGAGTCGCGGCGTGACGGTCAGCTACCAGGCGCAATCGCCGATCGTGGGGCTGGTGCTGCCGTCGAATTCGCCGGGCGTGCATACGCTCTGGCTGCCGGTGATTCCGATGCAGGTCGGCCTGGTGCTCAAGCCGGGTCCGCAAGAGCCGTGGACCCCGTTCCGCATGACGGCTGCGTTTTACGAAGCCGGCATTCCGCGCGAGGCAATCTCGATCTATCCCGGCGGACCCGAAGTCGGCGCCGCCGTGCTGGCCAACTGCCAGCGCAGCATGATTTTCGGCGGCACCGCCACGGTCGACCGCTACAAAGGCAATCCGCGCGTGCAGGCCCACGGGCCGGGTTTCAGCAAAGTCATCCTGGGCGACGACGTGGTCGATCGCTGGGAAGAGTACATCGACCTGATCGCCGACAGCGTCTACTTGAACAGCGGCCGCGGCTGCATCAACTGCTCGGGCGTCTGGGCTTCGCGCCATACCAAGGAAATCGCCCAGGCGCTGGCCAAGCGGCTG
>DATCFX010000144.1:0-1852 GCA_036509275.1 Pirellulales bacterium
CGTTTTCGGCTGCCTACCGAGGCGGAATGGGAATACGCCTGCCGCGCGGGCACGAAGACCGGATTCTGCTTCGGCGACGATTTGGCCACGCTGCCCCAGTACGGTTGGTTCAAGGAAAACGCGGATGGAACGACCCACCCCGTCGGTCAGCTCAAACCGAATGCGTGGGGTCTGTTCGACATGCACGGAAACGTCTACGAATGGTGCAGCGATTGGTCGTCTCCGGACTATTACGCAGACTCGCCGGCCGATGACCCACAGGGTCCGCCGGTCGGTACGAATCATGTGGTGCGCGGCGGATCATGGTCCACTTTGGCCTTTCCGTGCCGCTCGTACGCACGCAACTACGGCGTGCCCGATGCCACGGTGGAGGCACCGTTTGGCTTACGCATCGTCTGGCAACCGAAGGCTCGCGCCGGCGCGGTTTCCAAACTAGGTGCGTCCGGCGGTCCGACTAACTCCGTGGTCCGCTCGGCAAGTCCCGGCGGCACGCGGCCGCTGGCGTTTAACCAGGCCGACGTCGAGCGCAGCGTCGCCAACTGGGTGCTCTCGCTCGGCGGAAAGGTCAAGGTCACGTCGCCAGCCACGCCCGGACAGAATCCGGTCAAGATCATCGCCGCGGCCCAGTTGCCCGCGGAGCCGTTTGTGCTTTACGGCATCGAGTTGAACGATTGCAAGACTGTCACGGACAACGATTTTGCCAAAATCGAAGGCCTGGCGAACCTGGTCGAGTTCAAGGTCCGCCAGGTGCCCATCGGTGACGAAGGCGTGGCCCATGTCGCCCACCAACATAATCTCTCGTGGTTGATCTTGATGAATACCAACACCACCGACGCCGGCCTCGTCGCGATCGCTGCCTTGACGCAACTCCACGAGCTGGTCATCGGTGGAAACGGCAAAATTACTGACGCGGGGGTAGCACACCTTCGCGGGCTGACGCAACTACGCTCCCTCTGGCTTAATGGCACGGGAGTCACCGGCGCGGGCCTGAAGCACCTGTACAACCTGCCGATGTTGCTGAGTCTGGGGTTACCGGACACGAAACTTGCCGAGTCCAACCTCAAGGACCTGACGGGGTTCAGGACCGTGACTTTCGTTAACATTGACGGAACTCCCGGCGCGACCGACGTGGGCGTGGCGACTCTGCGAGCGATGCCCGCGCTCGCGGATCTGCACCTTGCGAATTCGTCCGTCAGCGACAAGGGGCTGGAGGTGCTGGCCACGTTCCCCGCGTTGAAAAGACTGGATGTGAAGGGCTCGCGTGTCACGGATGCCGGCGTGCAGAAGTTTCGCGCGCTGCGGCCCGACTGCGAGATTACCCGCTAACGAAATGGGATTTCCTATCTCGTAAGCCAGGCTTATAGCGCGTCGGTGTAACTGCCGCGAAAGAAGCCGCTGTCGGCCGGCGCCGTGTAGCGGATGTCCAGGGCGGCGGCTTGCTGGGGGCGGCTTTCGTGCAGGGAGTGCATGCCGAGATCGAGCACCGTGGAAGTCAGCAGCGTGCGCCCGATGGGATAGGGGGGCCGGCCGGAGCTGAAAAAACGTTCGATGTTCGAGACCAGCGCATTGAAATATTTCGCCCCCGGCGGAGCCGGCAGATAAAAGCACGTCGCCAGTGGCCGCTCGCGCCCGGCCACGCTGCCGGCGAAGCAAATGTCGGTCGTGTGTCCGGACAGGTTGATCACGGCGCCCCGCGTGCCGTCGCGATATTCAATCAGCAGGGCCACGGGCCGCTGCACGTTTTCGCGCACCGAGCCGACGTTCAAGCTCGGGCTCGTGGCCAGGGCCGCGCGCAGCAGATCCCACGACCAGCGGCCGTCGTCGCCGGCCTTCCAAACGGCGTCGCCAGCCA
>DATCFX010000145.1:0-2318 GCA_036509275.1 Pirellulales bacterium
GCGGGCCACGCGTCCCAAGGACGATTCGGCCCCCCAGTTTGTCCGCGAACTGGTCGACTGGGGCGCGGGCCCCCGCGCGGGCCAGTTTCTGATTCATGGCGGCAAGGCGCTGGCGGCCATGGACGGCCGCTTCTCCGTCTCGATCGACGACATCAAGAACGTGGCCGTGCCCGTGCTGCGGCATCGCGTGAGCACCAACTTCCAGGCGCAGGCCGAGGGCATGAGCAACGAGAGCATCGTCGAGCGGCTGCTGAACGAGTTGCCCACGCCGGAGATTCCCAAGTTCGAGCATTAACCATCTCCCGAGCGCCACGACCGCCCTTCCCATCAAGCCGCGACCGGTGGTCGCGCCCCGTCCGCTGGCTCAGCAATGTCGACCGCCGAAAAATATCTGAAGCCGGAAGTCATTCGCCAGGTGGCCCGGCTCGATCTGCGCGCGCAGTTCATTGTCAAAGGCTTTTTGCAGGGGCTGCACGCCAGTCCCTATCACGGCTTTTCGGTCGAATTCAGCGAACACCGCAAGTACACCACCGGCGACAACCCGCAGGACATCGACTGGCTGGTCTACGCCAAGACCGACAAGTATTACGTCAAGAAGTTCGAGGCCGAGACGAATATCACCGGCTACCTGGTGATGGATCTCAGCCGTTCGATGGGCTACACGTACCGGCAGACGCTCACCAAGTTCGAGTATTCGATCTGCCTGGCCGCCGCGCTAGGTTATCTGATGGTGCATCAACAGGATCCCGTCGGCCTGATCACGTTTGATGAACGCATTCGCGACAGCCTGGCGCCGCGCTCCAAGCGGACGCAATTGGGCAACGTGCTGTCGCTACTCAGCCGCTTGCAGCCGGCGGGCAAAACCGAGATTGCCAAAAGCCTGATCCAGATCGCCGCCATGCTGCGGCATCGCAGCCTGGTGATGCTGTTCAGCGATCTGCTGGCCGATCCCGACCCGATCCTCAAGGCCTTGCACCGGCTGCGGCACGGCGGCCACGACGTGATCTTGTTCCACGTGCTGGACGAGGCCGAGGTCCGCTTTCCGTTTGATGGTATGATCGAATTCGAAGAGCCGGAAAGCGGCGAGAAGTTGCAGGTCGACGCGGCGGGCTACAAGCGGGCCTACCTGGCCGAGGTCGAAGCCTTTTGTGCCCGCTACCGGCGCGAATGTTTTCAGGCCGGTATCGACTACGTCGGCCTCGACACGAGCATGCAATTCGACAAGGCCCTGATGGAATATCTCGCCAGCCGCCGCGCGCGGTATTAGAAGACGTCATGGACCTGTTCCTGAACCCCGCTTTGTTGGCCGGAGCCGGACTGGCGGCGGCGCCCATCGTGCTGCACCTGATCATGCGGCAGCGGCCGCAGCACCTGCAGTTTCCCGCGCTGCGGTTCATCCAAAAGCGGCACGACGTCAACCGGCGGCAGTTGCGATTGCGGCACCTGCTGCTGCTGTTGCTCAGGGCCGCGGCCGTGGCCCTGCTGGCCTTGGCGCTGGCCCGGCCGACCGTCAAGGCGTCGGGCTTGTTCGCCGACCGCGCGGGCCCCGTGGCCGCGGCGATGATCTTCGACACGCTGCCGCACATGGATTACAAGCACGACAACCAAACGCGGATGGAAGTGGCTCAACATACCGCGTTGCAAATGCTCGCCCGCTTGCCCGAGGAAAGCCAGATCGGCGTGTTCGATTCCCGCGGCGGCGCACTGGTGTTTCAGGTTGACCGCGGGGCCGCCCGGCAGCGCATCGAGCGGCTGGCCAGCAGCGGCGTCGGCCAGCCGCTGCCCCAAGCGATCGAGGCGGCCCTCGAGCTGCTGAAAACCAGCGAGCATCCCAAGGAGATTTACATCTTTTCGGATCTCGCCGCCAGCAGTTGGAAAACCGAGGCCGGCCGTGATCTGGCCAGCCGGGTCGAGCAATTGCACGCGAGCGTTTATTTGTTCGACGTCGGCGTCGAGCAGCCGCAAGATACGAGCCTCGGCGAGCTGCGGCTCTCGGGCCAGATGCTTCCCAAGAACACGCCGCTGCGGATCTCGACTGACGTATCCGCTGTCGGGATGGCCGGCGAAAAAGTGGTCGAATCGTATCTGGTCAACCGCCAGGGCCAGCCGGAAAAACGCGGCCAGGAAAGTGTCGTCCTGGCGGCCGGCGGCTCAATGCCGGTCGAAATCGTGCTAGGCGCACTGGACGAAGGCAGCCACCAGGGCTATCTCCGCATCCTGGGCGAAGACGGGCTGGCCGCCGACAACGTCCGCTATTTTACGGCCCGGGTCCGCAGCGCGTGGCGCGTGCTGGTCATCGCGCCCAAGCCGCCGGCCGA
>DATCFX010000146.1:0-1563 GCA_036509275.1 Pirellulales bacterium
GCGATACGGCCGCGGGTGCGATCCTGACAATCAACGGCGTGATCAGTGGCGACGGCCCGCTGACCAAGCAGGGCTACGACACCGTGGTGCTGGCCGGGGCCAACACCTACACCGGCCCGACCACGGTCGAATCCGGCACGCTGCAAATCGGCGCGGTCAACGCGCTGCCCGTCGGCACTTCGCTGACCACCGGCCCGGCTGGCCTGTTCGATCTCAACGGCTTCGATCAGCAGGTCGCCACGATCCAGAACAGCTCGACCGATGGCGGTTACATCACCAACAGCTCCGTCGACATCCATAATCTGACCGTGGGCAACTCCAACGATACGGCCTTCACCTATGGCGGCACGCTGCTCGGCAGCCTGGCGCTGGTTAAAACCGGCAGCGACAACTTCACGCTCACCGGCACCAACACCTACATCGGCGGCACGATCATCAACGGCGGCGCCGTCACGGTGAGCCAAGACGATAACCTCGGCCAGTCGGGTACGACGGTCAGCTTCAACGGCGGTACGCTGGCGATCACTACCGGCTTCGGCACCGACCGGCCGATGACGCTCTCCGGCGCCGGCACGATCGACGTGGCTGCCGGCCAGACACTGGTCGCCTCGGGCGTGATCAGCGGCAGCGGATCGCTGACGATGGTCGACACGGGCAGCTTGAATCTCATGGCCAACAACACGTTCACCGGCGGGCTAGTGGTCGACGCCGGCACGGTCAACGGCGCCGCGATCGCCGGCGGCGGCAGTCCGCTGGGCGGCCCGACGGGCAACATCACGCTGGCCGGCGGCACGCTCAACCTGGTAAGCGGCGGGGTGAGCACGACGACCGCGCTGAACAGCATGATCGTCAGCGGCAACTCGAACTTGAACATTGCCGGCACCGCCGGTGTCAACACCTACCTCAGCGGCCAGACGTTCAGCCGCTCGGCCGGCACGACGCTGACCGTCTCGACCAGCGGCACCGGCCTGTTGGGCAGCGACGACAAGGTGCTCTTCGCCACTGCCCCGGCCCCGGAAAACGCGGTCCTCGCCGGCGTCGTGGTGAACACGGGCGCAAGCATTAGCCTGGCCACGTACGACAGCGTAGGCGGACAGGGCATCATCCCCTTCAATAGCTTCACCGAAACGAACAATATCAACGCGGACGCTTCGTATCCGGCCAACAGCTACCTGGCTCGCGCCACCAGCGTCGACAACACGCTGGACAGCACTTCCGGCTTTGCCACGACACCCAATGGCGCGTTGACCCGCGCTTGGGCCAGCCTGCAAGACAACGGCCAGACCATCACGCAGGCCAGCGGCGAGAACTGGACGCTGCTGATTGGCGACGGCACGAACCCCGGCAACCTGGTGCTGCAAGCTGGTTCGATCATCCAGTCCAACCTCGGCGGAGGCACGCTGACTTTGGCCTTCGGCGGCAGCGAAGGCGTGATCAGCGCCAGCGGCACGGCTTCGATCAGCTCGGTCATCACCGGCACCAGCGGCGTGACGGTAGGCGGCACCGGCACGGTCGTGCTCAGCGGCACCAACACGTTCACCGGCGGCGTGTTTCTTTCCGGCG
>DATCFX010000147.1:0-1717 GCA_036509275.1 Pirellulales bacterium
CAGCAGCGGCTCGGCGTCGCTGTAGCGGCCCAACTGGGCGAGCGACTCGCCCAGGGCATTTTCGGCCAGTGCCGTCTGCCAATTCCCCTCGCCGGACAGCTTATGGCTGAGTTCGACGGCGCGCCGCGCGGGCGGTTCGGCAGCGGCGGGCTGGTCAGCGCGCAGCAGGAATTCGGCCAGCACCGTCAAGGCCTCGACGCGGGATGCGCCGGCCGGCGGCTGTTGCTTGTCGAGTTGGTCCACAACTTCGCGCAGCAGTTTTTCGGCTTCGACCGACTGCTTGCGATGTTCGAGGTTCAGCGCCAAGGCGGTAATGTCGGCCGGCGCGTCGACGCTGCCGGGCACCGGCGCGTTGGCACTGCCGGGCCCCGGCGCGTTGGCACTGCCGGGCCCCGGCTTGCGGCGGTCTTGCTCGACCAGCGCGCGCAGCAATGGCTCGGCCTGGGCATATTCGCCGCGGGCCTCGAGAACCTGGGCCAGCGAACGCAGACTTTTGAGCGTATCGCTGTGCTCGGCGCCCAGCAAGCGGCGGCGAATCTCGAGCGCCTGCTGCAACAGTTGCTCGGCCTCGGGCAGCTTGTTTTCCGCCGAGAGCACCATGATCAGGTCGTCCATGGCGTTGAGCGTATCGGGATGCGTAGCGCCCAACTCGTGCCGGCGCGCTTCCAGGCTTTCACGCAGCAGCGGCTCCGCTTCCGCCCATTGCCCGCGGGCCATCATCAGCTGCGCAATGTTGCTCATCGCCAGCAGCGTATCCGGATGGCGGGGACCCAACACCCGGCGGCAGGCTTCGAAATTCTTGCGCGCGAGCGGGTCGGCTTCGGCCAGTTTGCCTTGGGCCTCGAGCAGTACCACCAGGTTATTGATCGAGACCAGCGTGTTCGGATGATCGGGCCCCAGCAGCGCGGTCTGCCCTTTGACCACTTCGCGTACCAGCGGCTCGGCCTCGGGCAGCTTGTTTTCGGCCTGCAAGGCGACCGCCAGGTTGCCCAAGGCCATCAGCGTGTCGGGATGGTCCGGCCCGTAGACTTTCCGGCAAGCCTCGACGTTTTTACGCAGCAGCGGCTCGGCCGCCTGCGGCCGGCCCTCGATTTGCAAGAGGCGGGCCAGATTCTGTCGGGCCATGATGGTCTGCGGATGATCGTCGCCTAGCAATTTGAGCGTCGAGGCGAGCAATTGCTCGACCAACGGTTGGCTCTCTTGCAGTTTGCCGCGATCCAGCAAGACCGTGGCCAATTGGTTTTCCGTCGTCAGCGTGTCGGGATGTTCGGACCCCAGCACGCGCCGCCGCGCGGCCACCACTTTGCGGTAGAGCTTTTCGGCTTCTTCCAACTCGCCCCGGGTTTGCAGCAGCCGGGCCAGGTTGTGCTCGGTACTCAAAGTGTAAGGATGATCGGGGCCGAGTTTTTTGTTTTTCAGGAAGCCGGCCAGCGTCTTGCGGAGCAGTGGTTCGGCCTCGGCCGATCGGCCTTGCTTATCCAGCACCAGCGCCAAATTCTGCTGGGCCACCAGCGTGTCGGCATCCGTCGGGCCCAACACTTTGCGGTAATGTTCGAGGTTCTGCTCGGCCAGTTTGCCGGCTTCGGCCAGTTTCCCCTGGGCTTGCAACAACTGGGCCAGGTTGCTCTCGGTGCCCAGCACGTCGGGATGATCGGCCCCCAGCTTGCGGCGGCGGGCTTCCAGCGTCTGCCGCATCAGTAGCTCGGCTTCGGGCAGC
>DATCFX010000148.1:0-1062 GCA_036509275.1 Pirellulales bacterium
TGCAGGGCGCCGGCGGCGCTTTCGGCCGCAACCGCTCGAATAGCTATCAGCAACTGCAACAATTGGCCAATGATCGCCAGCATCTCTCCGACGGCTTAACGCAGCTCCGGAGAGAGATGCAGCAGGCGGAACGCCAGCTCGCACCCACTCAGCAGTCCGCGGCATCGAAGCTGCGCGACGCCCTCGGCCAGATGGAGGAAAACGATCTGATGACCCGCACGCAGCGCAGCGCCGACTGGCTGCGCCGCGGCATCGACCCCAACTCCAACTCCACCGAGGCCAGTGTAAGCGGCGGTTTGCAGCAGCTTAGCCAGCAGTTGCAGCAAGCGCAGCAGGCGCTGGGAACGGGCAACGGGCAGCAACCCTCAACGAACGGCGCACTGGAGCAACTGAGGCAACTTCGCCGGCAGCTCGAGGCGTCGAATTCGCGCGGCGGGAAAGGGCAAAATGGCCGCTCCGGCCAGCGCGGTCAAAATGGTCAGCAGGGCCAGGCCGCTTCCAATAGCCGGAATGGCGGCAATGGGCAAAACGGCCAGTCCGGAGGCCAGCCCGGGAATGGAAATCAGCCGGGGCAAGGCGCCGCAAATGGCCAGTTCGGGCAGCTTGCACGAGGAGGCCAGCCGGGGCAGGCCGGGTTCAACGGCCAGCTCGGGCAAACTGGCCAGCCGGGCGGCGCAAATGGGGACGCCGGCTTTGTCCGTAACGGCAGCCGGAACAATCAGGGCGGCAATGTGAATGGCGGCATGAATACCGGCAATAACTTCAATCTGCCGCAACCGGTCGCGCCAGACACTTCCGCCATCCCTGGCGATTCGGAGAGCGCGATCGCGCAGGAGATGGGAGAGTTAAGCCAGCTTCGGCAAGCGGTCGCCAACGATCCCGAGGCGCTGCGTCAGGTGCAGGAACTGATTCGCCAGATGCAGGGCCTGGATCCCCGGCGCTTCACCGCGAATCAGGAAGTTCTAGACCAACTGCACACCCAGGTATTGTCGGAAGTAGATGCGCTGGAGTTGCGGTTGACCGCCGCCCAGCAGTCCGGACAGGTCCGCAGCCCAGCCGGCG
>DATCFX010000149.1:0-4307 GCA_036509275.1 Pirellulales bacterium
CGAACTGCCGCTGCCAGCTCGCGCTGGCTGCGAAAAATGCCGTCGGGGCCAGCGAACCGCTTAGCCAGCGGATCGAATTGTCTTCGTAGCTGAGCTCGCGCGCAACGAGTGCCACGCGCGCACCCCGCTGGACCGCGGCCAGTGCCGCGGCGACACCGATGCGGGTCCCGCCGATTACGGCCAAGTCATACGCGCGCTGCGGCCGCGGGTTCGACCAGCCTGGCGGCAGGCCGCGCGCCGGCTGGGGGTCGCAGGGGTCCTCGGACATGGCCATTCGAGGGTCGTATTCGAGATTAGAGATTTAGTGGATGAATTACCATTACGATACCATCGAGCGGCGGACGGCGGCAGTGGTGCGACCGGGGCGACGCGAGGTCTGGCATCGATGGGAAGAGGTCGAAGGTGTGGGCGAACCGAGCGTGCTCCAACCCCTCACCCCCGACCCCTCTCCCACAAGGGGAGAGGGGAGGAAGATGCGCCCGACCGTACTCCCGCACGCCGGAGTAGAGGAAGATTCGCGGGCCACGACCAGCGGTCGCGGCATTATTCGGGCAGGGAGCGCGAGGGGACGTCGATGGGGTCGTCGGCAGCAGTGACCGGCGGGCGACGCGCGGAGGAGGAGGCTTGAAAGACGCTGGCCCGGCTGCGCACGCCGACCGGCAACGCACGGGCGGCCCAGCGTAGCAATCGCTGCCGTAGCGGCGGCACCATGAGCGTTAAGGCCAGGAGATCAGAGAGCAGGCCGGGCAGGATCAGCAGCAGCCCGGCGGCGATTTCCAGCATGCGGTCGCGCACGGGCGAGCCGGTGCCGAAGCGATAGTGCCGGCTCGAAATGGCGGCCAGGGCACCGGGCCGGGCGATCAACCGTCCGCCGGCCAGCGCGGTCAACAGCAGATAGGCCAGCACTTCCCAGCCGCTGGTGAGCTGAGCCAGTTCGACCAGCAGATAGATTTCGAGGACCGGAAAAAGAAGAAGCGGCAGCAACAAGCGGATCATCGGAGCTTCGCGGCTTTCATGCGATCGGCCAATTGAGCGAAGCCGCGAGCCTTGTCTTCTTCGCCCAAATAGCGGTGCATGGCCGCCAGGTTCGAATACGGCACGCTCAAGGCTTGCTTGTCGAGGAGCCCGTCCCCGACGGCCTGCTCCATCCATTCTACGCCTTGCCGCGTGAGTTGCAGGGCCTTTTCCGGCTGGCCGGCTGCCCAATAGCTGACGGCCATGCTCACCAGCGTTTCGCCTTGCCGGCCGGGGTCGGCCCAGGCCGAAGTCGGCATCCGCCGGGTGACCGCCGGCCAGGCCTTGTCGAACCAGACGATGGCGTCGTGATGGTTCTTGTTGTTAATGGCCTGCATCGAACCCATGCGGAAGTAGAGCCGCCCCAGCAGGTACTGATCCAGCGGCGACTCGTGCCGCAGTTCGATGGCCTGTTCCAGATGCGAGGCGGCCAGTAAGCCGTACTTCAAAGCCAGCGGAACGTCGCCGCGCATTTGATACGCTTGCAGCGCGTCGTACAGCGCGAGCCCCAGCTCCCACTCGACCTGGTGCCGACACACCGGATCCTGCAGGGCTGCGAGCCGCGCGGTGCTGGCCGCCGACAAACGCTCGATCCAGGGGGCCGGATCGAGTGCCCCTTTCATACCCACGCTCGCCGAAAGCGCCTTGCGGCAGAGTTTCATCGCGGCTTCGAGCTGTGCGGGTTGCGTCGCGAATTCGCCGGTCAGGCCCTTGGCCCGTTCGAGCCATTTCGGCACCACCGTGTCTTTCGACTTCCAATCGCCCCAGGCGATATCGTTGGCCGCGGCCAGATAAGCATCCAGCCGGACTTCGCGGGCCGCCTGCCGCACGGCGGGGCGGGGATCGGCAACCAGCGGGTCGGCCAGTTGAATGGCCTGCAAATGCAGATCGAGCGCCGACTTGTAATCGCGCTGCGGACTAGCGGCCAATTGATCGGCCAGCTCGCAAATCACGCGCGCCTTGAGTTCCGCCCGCCGACCGCAGCCCGCCAGCGCACGCTGGGCGACTTCCCGGGCCTGGTCGTACTGGTTCAACTCGGCCAGCACCTTGGATTGCACCAGCAGTTGGCTCGCGCTTTGGGCGTCGTGTTGGGCCGTCTTTTCGATGGTGGCCAGCGCCTCGCGCGCCTGGCCCAGGCGCAGCAGTACGCTCGCCTTGAGCGACAGGGCTTCGGCATTCTGCGGGTCGAGTTCCAGCGCGCAGGCCAGGTCCTTGAGGCAGCCGGTGTAGTTGTCGGCCATGCGGCTGGCCGCCCGCAAGACAAAAGGCTGCGAGTCGGGGCAATCGAGCACCACGTGCGACACCTCATCGCGATGGCCGGGAACAAAGCTCAGCGCCGTCGAGCGTTCGGGAATTGACAAGCCCACGAGCTTGCCGGCGCTGCTCACGACCTCGACCGGCTCGAAGCGCAGCAGGTCGAGTTGCTCGAGCAACTCGTGAACGCGGCCCGGCCGCTCGAGGTGCAAGACAATTGACAGGACCTTGTCCTCGTAGAACGTGACCTCGACGCGTTTGAAGCGATCGCAGGCATAGGTCTGCCGCAGCATCGCGTCTTGCGGGTCGATGTGCAGCGGTTCGCCCCAGAGCTTGGCCACTTCCGCGACGTGCGTGACGCCCGGGCGGACACCTTTGAACTGAATCACGTCGCAGACGGCCACGGGCGCGGGCGCAGTCTTGACTTGCAATTGCGGCGTGACCGGCGCGCCCTTGAACTGTACCGCGGCAGCCGGGCCGGCAGCCAACGGGACCAGGCGCGCGGCGGCAGGGGAAGATGCCTGGGACGCCGCGGCAGGCGGCGCTGCGATCGGTTGCTCGTCGCCGACCATCACGACGTCGGGATCGACCGACGCGCGGGGGCCGGGCGGTTCGGCCGCATCGCTGCCGGCAGCCGCGCACAGCAACAGCAGGATGCACAACCAGCGAAACGCCGGCGCGGCCTTCATCACTAGGCGCATGGCCTGTTCCTCCTTGAACAGTTCGCTCCAGCCGGGAGCGATCAACCGCCATCCGACGCGGACCTCACCCTACGCGAGAGCGAGCGCCGCCGGCGATCCGGTGGTTAGAGATTCTGCGAGTATAACGCGCTAACCACCGCCGCCCTAGACGGATCGGCAAAGTTACTGGCAAGCTGGCGATCGAGGCTCGCCTGCGACGATTTCCCACAGGCACGCGCTGACAGCACTGCTGGCTCCCGCGGCCAGCAGGTTCCGCGCTTGCTCAAGCGCTAGCACGTGCCGCTCGATGAAGGGCACGCCGCAGCCGGGCTCCGGCGCCACGGCGACCAGGTGCCGGCCGATTTCGGCAGCCAGGTGATCGAGCCCCGCACCGCTGGCCGCGCTCACGTAGCGATCGGCCGGAGCGGGGCGCTCGGCCGGCGGCACAAGATCCGCCTTGTTCCAAACTTCGAGCAACTTGCCGCCGCGGCTGCCGGCGATGACAGCAGCGGGCGGAATGTTCGGCGGCCGGTCCGGCGGGGTGCTGGCATCGTGTACCAGCAGCACCAGGTCCGCACCGTCAATCTCGGCCAGGGCGCGCTCGATGCCCTGTGCTTCGAGCTGGCTGCCAGCTTCGTGCAAGCCGGCCGTATCGACCAGCTCGACCGCCCAACCGTCCAGGGCGGTCGTGGCCGTGACCACGTCGCGCGTGGTCCCCGGCACGGGCGAGGTCAGGGCGCGGCCGAAGCCCAGGAGCCGATTCACCAGGCTGCTCTTGCCGACGTTGGGGCGACCGGCCAGCACCACGCGAAACGGCCGCACCAGGTGCCGGCCGACATGAGCCTGGGCCAACAGCGCGTCGATGTTCGCCAGCGCCGTGGCGACCTGGCCCTCGGCGGCCGCCTGGCAGATCCGCTCGGCCTCGCGCCGCAATGCGCCGTGGAACTGATCGAGCAGAATCAGCGCCGTGCGCTCGGTCTGGGCTTGCGCCAGTGCTTGCCAAGCCTCGGCTGCCAGCCGGTCGCCGGCAGCCTGCTGCACATGCGATTCCCAACTTTCCACTGCAACGCCCTGCTCGGTCAGCGAGTGAACCACGGCCTCGACCGCTGCGCTGCCGCCGTGGCACTGCACCTCGATCTGCTGCGGCCCTCGGCGGCAGACGATCAACTCTTCGCCGCTCCAGCGACCGAAGACAATGCGGTCTGGCGGTTGCTCGGCCAGCGGCCGGCCATTGGCCGCGGCGAATAGCCGGTCGACGATTTCCGTGGCCGCGGGTCCCGATACCAGCACGGCGGCAATCGCACCCCGCCCGGCCGGAGTCAATCGTGCGGCACGCGTAGGCGGTAGCGTCATGACGGA
>DATCFX010000150.1:0-6134 GCA_036509275.1 Pirellulales bacterium
ACCGCGGCGGCGCCGAGGGCCACCAGCGCAATCGGCGCGCCGGCGAAAAACAGGCCGATGGTCGCCAGCGTCACCAGCACGCTTTTCACCAGCAGCCACGTGTGGATCGGCCCGGCCCGAGGCACGTCGAGCACCGCGGGGGCGGCGACCCGCAGCGATCGGCGATAGACCCAGGCCACGATCGCAAAGTCCAGCACCAATCCGACGATGGCGATCGGAGCCAGCCGCGCCGCGAACCGCTGGTAGCTGATCGATGAGAGCGAACCGATGATCATGTTCTGCGGATTGCCGGTGATCGTGGCCACGGAACCGATGTTCGAGGCGGTCGCCAGGCCCACGAGGTACGGAATCGCCGGACGGCCAAGGCGCCGGCACAGCCCGAGCACCAGCGGCGTCAGCGCCACGCAGACCACGTCATTCACCAGGCAGGCCGACAAGCCGCCGGAGACCGCGATCAGCACGGCGAGCAGCGCTCGCGGGCCGGAGACATGCTGCGCAATCCAGTCGGTGGCCAGGGCAAACAGCCCGGCGATCCGCAAGAAAGCCACGACCACCATCATGCCGAACAACAGCACGATCGTGCGGTAGTCGACCGCGCGGGCCGCCGCCTCCAGCGACATCGCGCCGGAGATCATCATCGCGGTAGCGCCCACCAGCGCGATGCCGGCGCGATCGATACGCAGGCCGGGCACTTTGCCGATTGCCAGCGCCAGGTACGTCAGGCCGAACAGGATCGAAACCAGCGTCATCGGCGTGCGCGTGAGCGGGCCGCGATCATTCCGGCCGCGATCAGCAGCACGGCCGAGCCGATGAGCATGGCAATGCAGATGAAGTTGGTCATTTCGCCGAACAGGTGCCGGCCGGGTTCAGTCAGCAATCCCCAGGCGCCCAGCGCGGCCAGGCAGATCGCATCGAAGATCAACACGCCGATGACCAGCTTCAACTTATCCATCTGCTCACCTTCCTTTTTAGCGATACCTAGCGGAGAACGTGTCGGCTACGCCGGCCGACAGATCGGCGTGGAATTGGCCGCGCAAGAGTTGGCCGTAGACAGTCATATCGCGCGCGAGCATCCGCAGGCGGTCGGCCAATCGCCGGCTGGGGGTGCCCTGCGCGTCGAAATCGACTTCGCCGTGGACAGAGATGCCGTACGGCAGGCTCCAGCCGTAACACTGCCGCACGGCCGTGCGCATCTGGTCCATGGCGGTCAGGCCCTTTTCGTGCGAAGCACACACATAGCCGAACAGTTTGCCGCCAAAGTGTTCCCAGTGATAGTCGAGAAAATTTTTCATTGCTCCCGACATCGAGCCATGATAATCGGGCGAGGCCAGCACGAGGGCATCGGCCCAGCCGACCGCCTCGTTGACTTCTTGCAGTTGCGGATCGTCGTCCGGCCGGTCGGGGTTATACAGCGGCAAGGCCACCTGCCGCAAATCCAGCAGCCGCGACGGATCGCCCAACTCGGCGGCGGCTGCGAGCACCAGCCGCAGCGCTTGGGCGCCGAAGGAGGCCTCACGCAAGCTGCCGCTGACTCCCAATAGATTGAAAGGCATGCGCGCCCTTATTTTTCAGCGGTCGTCAGTTTCCGCGGCGCCTTGGCGGCCGATGTGGGCGCCCGGCCGCCGGCGTCGGTGGCCACCAGTGCGGCGTGCCAGTCGATTTCCACGCTCACCGGCAACCCGATCAACAGCGGCAAATCGGGGTTGGACTCGGCCAACTCGACGCGCACCGGCAACTGGGGCCCCCCTCCGGCGTGCGCTGCGGCAGGCTGCGAGAGCAGTCCGGCGTCGTTGGTCAAGGATCCCAGCGCAGCCACGCGGCCGCGAAAGGTGCGGCCCGGATAAGCGGCCGTGCGAATCACGGCCGGCTGTCCGACCCGCAGACGCTCGAGATCGGATGGCGGGAAGTGCGCCTCGACCCACGCCCGGTCCAGCGAACGAATCGCCAGCAGCGTATGCCCGGCCTCGACCGCCTCGCCTGGATTCACGCTACGGAGTTCGACTACACCCGCCACCGGCGCGTGGATCTGGGCATGAGCCAGTTCTTGCTCGGCGGCGTGCAAGGCGGCCTGCGCCTGGCCGACTTTAGCCTGAGCCAACCGCATGGCGGGGCTGGTGTCGACCCAACTATCGAGCTTGCGCTGAAATTCCGGGTTCGATTTCACGCCGGTCGACTGGCCGTAATCGGTGTCGGGATCGAGCTGGTCGAGCTTGATCGGAAAACCGATTTTCGCCAGGCTCTGCGCCCAGGTGAACAGCGACATGCGAATCGACGCAAACTTCTGTTCCAAATCCGAGGGCACCTCGGCCCCGTCGCCAGCCGGCTCGAGGCCCACGCTGGCGCGTGCTTGCTGGACGCGGGCTTCGGCCTGATTCACCTGCTGCCGGGCCACGTGCAAGCCGGCCTGCCGCTGCTCCATTTCGTCGGCCGTGATGACGCGTTGCTTGGCCAGTTGCACGGCCCGCTGGTATTGGCTTTCGGCCAGCGTGAACTCGGCCTGGCGGAGCTTGAGGCCGGCCACGTCGGAGCGGAGTTGGGCCACGTTTTGGCGGAGCAGGTTGCGCTCCTTGATGATCGAAAACCAGTCGGCCATCGCCGTCGCGGCCTGGGCTCGCACATCGGCCCGGGTTTGCTCACACTCGGCTTCGGCCACCCGCAGCGCCGCCTGCTCCCGGTCGACGACCGTTTGCAGGGGCGCCGGATCGAGCCGCACGAGCAGCGCTCCGGCGTCGACGCGCTGGTCGTTGTCGACCAGGACGTCCAGCACCACGTCGGCCACGCGCGCCGTGACGTACGTCGTCGGCCCCTCGACCACGCCATTGCTGCTCGCGGACGTTTCCGCCGGCTGCTCCGACGACGGCGCCCGCTGGCAGCCAGCCAGCGCGAGCAAAGCAGCCAGGCCCACCGTGATCCAGCGCCATTGAAAACCGCCCAGCTTTGTAGTCACCGGCCGCCCTCCCTTCCCTTCCCCTATTCATCAATCATCAATCATCACTCATCATTTCTTCTTCTTACTGTTCCGGCGGCACGCGGAGTTGCGTCGAGATCTGAATGCCGGTGGCGATTTCGGGGATGATGCCCATGCGGGCATAAATCGGCCGGACCAGGTCGCGCAAGGCAGGCAGCCGCAGGGCGAACGTCACGCCGCCGGCGCAACATAGCAATCCGCAGATGCCCACCGCGGCCGGAGCGCCCACGGCGTCGGCCAACAAGCCGGCCAGCAGGCTGCCCAAGGGAGCCATGCCCATGAACGCGGTTACATAGAGTCCCATGACGCGTCCCCGCTTGTCTTCGTCGACAATGGTTTGCAGCAGCGTGTTGCTGGCCGCCATCCCGAGCATCATGCAATAGCCGGTTAAAAGCAACAGGCCGAGCGAAAATCCGATATGGCGGGAGAGCGAAAAGCCGATCATGCCCAGGCCCAGCCCGGCCGCGGCCAAGCCAATCTGGCGGCCCAACCCCAGCACGGTCGAACGCGAGGCGAGATACAGGGCGGCGGCCAGAGCCCCCACGCCGGTCGCACCGGTCAGATAGCCCAAGGTCTCCGGACCGCCGTGCAGGATTGATTGAGCAAATACCGGCATCAACACGCTGAGCGGCATGGCTGTCAGGCTGACTAAAGCCAGCAGCAGCAGAATCTCGCGGATCGGCGCAAAGCCGAAGGCGTAACGCAATCCCGAGCGCAAGCCCTGCCAGACGTGTTCGCGCGGGCCTCCGGCTGGGCGCGGGGCGACGCGCATGGCCCACAAGGCCCAGAGCACGGCCAGGTAGCTGAGCGCATTCAGCAGAAAGCAGACGCTTTCGCCGGTCAAGGCGATCAGCAGCCCGCTGGCCGCAGGGCCGATCAGCCGCGTGCCGTTGACGATCGACGAATTCAAGGCGATGGCGTTGGGCAGATCTTCCTTGCGCTCGACCATGTGGACCAGGAAGGCCTGCCGGGCCGGGATATCGATGCCATTTACAATGCCCAACACCAGGTTCAGCGGCACAATCTGCCAGACGGCAATCGTCCCGGTCGCATCCAGCACGGCCAACGCGACGGCCTGGAACATCGCCGCGCACTGCGTCACCAGCAGGGTCGTCCGCAGGTTCCAGCGATCGCTCATCACGCCGGCCAGCGGCGCGATGAAGAAGCCCGGGATTTGTCCGCTAAAGCCGACCACGCCGAGCCAGAAGGGCGAATCGGTCAAATCGTAGACCAGCCAGCCGAGCGCCACCTGCTGCATCCAGGTGCCGATCAGCGAGATGCCCTGGCCGGCGAAAAACAGCCGATAGTTGCGATACGCCAACGACCGCGCGAGCGCTTGGAGCCTCATGCATTACCGTCCGCTCAGAATTTCCTGACCTTCAGCCACTGCTCGTCCAAACGCTTGTCGGAGACGCCCAGCGCGGTTCCCAGCGACTGGGCAAACAGCGACACGCGATATTCCTCGATCAGCCAGCGGTAGTGCGCAAGCGCCGGGTCGACGGCCTGCTCCGGCGGCGGTTGCCGCGCCAGCTCGCGATACGCCTCCCAGCGCGGGGCGAGCTGCTCGAAATGCTGCCGGTCGCGCTCGAGGCCGCCCGAGGCCAGCTTTTCGAACCGCTCGACGATCGCCCGCAGATAGCGTGGATAAAATTGGAGCCAGTGCCAAGGCGTGTGCGTAAGAAAATTGGGCGGAAACAGTTCTTCGAGCTGCCCCCGCACGTCGACCACGGCGTAGCGCCACTGCCAATTCGTGGCCCCTTCCAGAGCCAGCCTCGCCCGGTGAAAGGCTTCCAGCAGCGGCCGGGCGAGTTGCAGCACGTCCTGCACCGCCACGCCAATCCGCTCGTCGGCCTGCTGGCGGCGAGCTTGAAAATCGCCCGCCGTGCGCGGCAGCGCTCCATCTCCCAGAAACGCGCGATCGGCGATCAACTCGGCCAGCCTCGCGCGAAACTCGTCGGGGCCCAGGATCGGCGAGGCATAGAGCTCGAGTTGCTGCAAATTCGGCAGCCAATCCACCTGCGTTCGCAGTTGCCGGTCGCTGGCCAGCACGAACAGCCGTCGCAGACCCGCGCGCGATTCCTGTTCGGCCGCCGCGGGGGAAGGACACAACTCGAGCGCCACCGATCGCCCGCGATCGACAATGGCCGGATAGCCCAACAGTTGGATGCCGTGCCTGCCGATCTCGACGTGCTCGGGCAGATCGGGAAACTCCCAGTCGGTCAGCCCCTCGCGCCGCCACAGCGGGTGCTCGATGCTCGCAGGGTCCAAGGTGTGCTCGGTCAGCAGCCGGGCGCGCAGTTGCCGCAGATCGCGGCCGGCCAGCACGGTGCGGCCGCCCGAATCGACCACGCGGACACGCATTTTCAAGTGTTCCGGGATGCGTTCCGGCCGAAACATTTCCGGCCGCACCAATTGGCCGCCCAGCACCGACAACTCCCGGGCCACCGCCGTCGCCAGCGAACCTTCGCCAAAACGCAACTGCGACGCCACGCGGTGGGCCACGCCGGGGGCCGGCACGAACTCCGTGCGAATTCCCTTGGGCAGCGAGCGCAGCAGCGCCACGATCTTCTCCTCGAGCCAGCCGGGCACGAGCCACTCCATCCGCACCGGATCGAGCTGGCCGAACAATTCCTGCGGCACCGTGACGGTCAATCCATCCGATTCCGTGCTGGGAGCGAAACGATACTCCAGCGGCAAATCCATCCGCCCGATCGTGATCGTATCCGGAAACTGGCCGCGCTCGACCGGCGCGGCCGGCTGCACAAGTAAGTGTTCGGGCCGCATGAACAGCAGATGCCGGTCGTGCTGCTCGGCTTGCCGCCGCCAGCGCTCGAAGCCGGGGCCATCGCAGATGTCGGCAGGAATCCGCGCATCGTAGAATTCGTAACGGGCCTCGGCCGATCGCAGAAAATCGTGCCGGCGCGAGCGACGCTGCAGCTCTTGCAATTCGCCGAGCAACTGCTGGTTGTGCTCCAGAAACCGAGCCCGCCGGTGGTATCCGCCGCGTACCAAACCATGCGTGATGAATAACTGCCGGGCATGCGCCGGATCGATCGGCGCCAGCGGCGTGCGCCGCCGCCGGACCACCGGCAATCCGAACAGCGTGACCCGCTCGAAGATCATGGCCGCGCCGGCCGCCGGATCCCAATGCGGCTCGCTGTGCGCG
>DATCFX010000151.1:0-1612 GCA_036509275.1 Pirellulales bacterium
GATTGGGCATTACCCGGCAAACCTGCTTTTGCAGCGGCCTGGAAGTCATCGAAGTCGTGCCGGCGATCCCGTTCGCCGCGGCCATGCAACGCGTCGAGCACTTGACCATCGCCGTCGGCACGCCCGTCACCTGCCGCGATCGCTACGACGGCCGGCTCATCGGCATTGAACTGGGCTCCGTGCTCGACCGCCTGCATTATCTTTCGGCCGGCGTCGTGAGTTTCGCCCGCGGTTTGAACGACACGCCGAAGATCGCTGCGTTGCTGTTGATCTTGCCGGCGGTTGGGAATTTCAGTTGTACGCTCACCGTCGGTGTCGCCATGATGCTCGGCGGCTTGCTCGCGGCCCATCGGGTGGCCGAACTCATGAGCCGCAAAATCACGCCCATGAATCATGGGCAAGGTTTTACCGCCAACTTGCTCACGGGGCTGATCGTGATCGGCGCCAGCAACCTGGGCCTACCGGTATCGACCACGCACGTGAGTTGCGGTGCGCTGTTTGGCATCGGCACGGTCACCGGCCAGGCCGATGTGCGAACGATCGCCAAAATCCTGGCCGCCTGGGTCATCACGCTGCCCGTGGCGCTGCTCATGGGGGCGCTCGCTTTCGTCCTGGTCAGTCGGCTCTAGCACCCCGTCGTTTTCAGTCTCGATGCCTCTGTGCCCCTGCGGTTCTCGTCCCCTCTATTCCCTCCATTGCATTTGGCACATTGGCGACCGTTGCCGCCCCGCCGGAGAATCCAGCCCGATCCGCCGGCACTGACGTCTTGTTGGTTCGGCCGCCCGGCGATAAATTGGGGCCACTAGCCGGGCCTTAACGGTCCTGCCGATCGCCGGGCCGAGGCCATTTGGCAGACGCTAGCGGATCGGCGACAGCAAAGTCGCCGATGAAGAACTTTGTCGATTCTGCCGATAACACGGAGCATCCGGCCGGGAAACGTAACCTTCTGGCACGACCGCCAGCGGCCCTGATCAGTCAGGACTACGACTACATAATCCCCCTCTGCAAAAGGGGTTAAGGAATTTCTCCACCGGCGCTGTAGCCAAGAGGCTAAGGCAGCGGATTGCAAATCCGCCATCGTGGGTTCGACTCCCACCAGCGCCTTTGACGAAAAGCCTCGGAAAACCCTTTGTTTTCCGAGGCTTGCGTCGTTTCATGGCGACGGCCCGGGGACGGCCGGATGGCCTGTTTTGGTCTGTTTTGGCCCCCGAGCGCGCACAAATTGAGCACAGGGTTTCAACCAGGACAAAGCCGTGCGACGGATGGCAAGTATCCCGTTTTGCAAAGTGTCCGTTTTCGATTTTCGGGGCACGTGTCCAGCCAAGCCGCCATCGAACTTTGGTTCACCAATCCGCCGAGACCAGCCCACTGGTACCACAAGGAGCGCCGTCGTCGGCATGGCGTGTAACACTCAGTCATGGCAACTTTGACGTAAGGACGTAGGCGCGGGGCAAACGCACCTGGCAGAGAACGGAAACGCCCTCGCGTGACCCCAGTTGGCTCTTGATAGGTGCGGATTGGAAAACGGTTCCAGGCCTGCGCCCCGTTGGCAAAAACGCGCCAACGCCAGTTCGTTCCGGCCCAAATAGTCAACCAGCCTGGCGCGTCGCAG
>DATCFX010000152.1:0-8800 GCA_036509275.1 Pirellulales bacterium
GACAAGGCCACGGTCATCGCCGTCAGCAGCACGCTCATCATCGGCAATAACGTCAGCACCACGCCCGCCTTGGTGCAGTATGTATCCGGCGCCGGACCCGACCAGATCGCCGTCGGGGCGGGCGTGACCGTGAACCTCGGCGGCACGCTCGATCTCAACGGCATCAACGACACGGTCAACTCGCTGACCTTCGGCGGCGGCGGCAGCGTCATCTCCAGCGGCGGCACCAGCACGCTGACGATCAATCCCGCCAACAATTCCACCAGCGGCACCGCCATCCTGTACTACGCCGGCGAGCAGGCCACGATCAGCACCAATCTCGACCTGGGCGGGCTGACGCGCACGGTCAACGTCGGCGATGGCCTCGTCAACGACGATCTACAAATCACCGGCGTCGTCAGCGACGGCGGTATCAGCAAAGTCGGCGCCGGCGGCCTGCTGCTGAGCAATTCGGGCAATTCCTACGGCGAGGTCAACCAGGCGACCAATCTGACGATTCCCACGACGGTCACCGGTGCCTCGATCATCTTGACGATCGACGGCAACGTGACCAATCCGATCGCTTACACGGGCAGCTCGATGACGGCGGCCCAAATGCAGGCCGCCATCAATGCGGCCGGCATGGCGGCGCCCTATGCCGGAAGTTTCCATGCCAACGACATCGTGGTCACCGGCCCGACCACGGCGGGCGTGTACACGCTGACGTTCAACGGCGACTATGCCGGGGAGCCGGTCACGGTGGCCGTCGCGCTGACGGCGGCCGAGACGGGCACGGGAACGATTTCCGTGGCCACGGCCATAGTCGGCGGCGGCACGATTCTCAACGGCGGCATCCTGGACGTCGGCAGCAATACCGCCTTGGGCACCGGCGTGCTGACTCTGACGTCGGGCTCGCTATGGGCCGACAGCACCGGCAGCAGCTCGATCACGCTGGCCAATTCTTTCATCATCAACGGGGCCAGCATCACGCTGGGCGGCCGCCGCGACTTCGGCGGCACCAGCGCCTTGACCCTCTTGAGCGCCGCTCCGCTGACCGTGCAAACGGCCACGGCCACGATCACCGTCGACGACCCGCAAACGGTCGTCACGTTGGCCGGCAACATCAGCGAGAACCTCGTCAACCGGGGCATCACCAAGGCCAGCAACGGCACGCTCGTGCTCGCGGGTAACAACTCGTACACCGGGTTGACCACCGTCACCGCCGGCGTGCTCGAAGCCGCCAGCAACAATGCGCTGGGGGCCGTCGGTCAGAACGCCATCCAGACGGTCACCCTGTCGGCCACCACCACGGCACTCTTCAGCACGGCAGCCTTCACATTGGCGTTCAACGGCTCGACCGTTGCGGTCTCGTCCGGCGAATCCGCATCGCAGTTGGCCAATGCCATGAATCAAATCGCGAGCATCGCCGGCGTGGGCGGCAGCGTCACGGTGAGCAAAGTCCAGACCAGCAGCCTGGCCGAAATCTTTTATATCAACTTCGGCGGCTCGCTGGGCAGCAGCGCGCTACCGCTGATGACCACCTCGGGCGTTTCCAGCGGAGGAACGGCGACCGTCGCCACGTTGCTGACCGGCGAACTGGGAACGACGGTGGCCAGCGGCGCGGAATTGGACCTGGTGGGCAACCTAACGATCGGCGACGAGCCGCTGACGCTCACCGGCGGCCTGGGCTTCGGAGGCAATATCAACGGCGTGGGCGAAGGACCCGGCGCGCTGCGCAACATCAGCGGCACCAGCACCTGGGGCAACGGCACCACGACCTTTACGCTGGGCCCGACCACGGCCAATATCTTCACCACGCTGGGCGCCGACTCGGGCCAATTGACGCTCAACGGCTCGATCATGCAAGCCGTCGCGGGCGACGGCCTGAACAAGGTCGGCGCCGGCACGATTGTGTTTGCCGGCCCCACGGCCAACGGCTACACCGGCCAGACAACGATCAACGACGGCACGCTGGTGCTGGCCAAGACTGCCCCCAACGCGCTGCAGGGCGCCGTGGTCGTGGGCGACAATATTTCGGGCGCCGCCACGCTCGATTTGGCCACCGCCGAGCAGATCCTGGACACGGCCGCCGTGACGATCAATAGCGACGGCCAACTGGATTCGTCGACTTCGACCTCCACGCCGTCCAGCACGGTGCAAAACGTGACGGTCACGGCCAGCGGCGGCACGTTTACGCTGGGCTACGATGGCGTCGCTTCGGCGGCAATTCCTTACAATTCCTCGGCCGCGACCGTGCAGAGCACGCTCGACACGCTGCTGGCGCAGTACATCCCCGGCGCCAGCGTCTCGGTCACCGCCAACACGAGCGGCACCACGACGGTTTACACCATCACCTTCGCGGGCAGCCTGGCCGGCGCCAACGTGCCGGCCCTGAGCTTCGGCAACAGCCTGGCGGGCGGAACCGGGGCCGTCTCCGTCGCCACTCCCGGCAACAACGCCACGCAGACGTTGACGGTTAGCTCCGGCACCCAATTCACGCTCACGTACAACGGCCAGACCACGGCGCCGATCAACGTCGGCGCGCCGGCCAACCCCAGCGGCGGCACCGGCGACGTGCAAGACGCGCTGGCCGCTCTCTCCACGATCGGCGCCGGCAATGTAGCCGTATACGGCACGACGGTCAGCGGTGTTTCGGTCTACACGATCGAATTCGTGGGCGCGCTGGCTGGTGCGAGCGTCTCGACCATTTCCGCGACTACCACCGCCGCCAGCTCATTGCCAAGCCTCGCCGGCAGCAGCACCAGCGGCACCAACACGACGCAGGCCGTGGAAATCACGGCCAGTGCCGGCCAGTTCACGTTGAACTACGGCAGCCAAACAACCGCATTGCTCGCGTTCAACGCCACGGCGGCCCAGGTGCAGACCGCGCTCAACGCCATCATGCCCAGCGGCGGCAGCGTGACCGTCTCCACCGGCGGCGGGAGCGCCACGTCGGGCGGGGCTATCACCACGATTTACTCGATCACGTTCACGGGCATTTCCAGCCCCAGCGCGATCACGGTGAATGGCAGCCCCTCGGTGTCTGCATTGCCCAGCGCCACGTACTCCGCCGGCTTGGACTCTCCCGACGCGATAGCGTTCGACCCCCACGGCAACCTCTACGTGGCCAATGAGCTCAACAATACGGTGAGCGAGTTCGCCCCGGGGAGCACCACGCCCATTGCGACCTACTCGACCAGTCTGCAAGGGCCGTCCGCCCTGGCATTCGACTCCAGCGGCAACCTGTATGTAGCCAATGGCGGGTTCGGTGCCGGCAACAACACCGTCGTCAAGTTCGCCGCAGGGAGCACGACGCCGAGCGCGACATACTCCGCGGGGTTGAGCTATCCCCAGGCCCTGGCATTCGACGCCAGCGGCAACCTGTACGTGGCCAGCTACGGCGACAACACAGTGGTTAAGTTCGCCGCGGGGAGCACAACGCCCGCCGCCACGTACCCGGTGCTAGCGCCGCAGGCCCTGGCCATCGACTCAAGCGGTGACCTATACGTGGGCGACGCTTCATTTCCCAATGCGAACGTGGTCAAGTTCGCGGCCGGGAGCACCACGTCAAGCGCCGTATACTCCGCCGGTTTGGACTGGGTCAAGGCCTTGGCAATTGACTCCAGCGGCAACCTGTATGTTGCCAGCTACAACGACAACACCGTCGTCGAGTTCCCTGCGGGGAGCACCACAGCGAGCGCCACGTATTCCACTGGCGTGAGCAAACCCACGGCGTTGGCATTCGACTCCAGCGGCAACCTCTACGTGGCAAACTACTACGGCGGCAGCGGTAACGACGCCCCGGTGAGCGAGTTCGCCCCGGGAAGCACGACGCCCAGCGCGACGTACACCGCAAGCATCGGCGAGCCCATTGCCCTGGCGTTTGACCCCAGCGGCAACCTCTACGTGGAGAGTTCCGCCGAGGACGCGGTGACCGAGTTCGCCAAGGGGAGCACGACGCTCGGTGCGACGTACAACACCGGCCTCGTGCAGCCGCAGGCCCTGGCGTTCGACTCCGGCGGCGACCTGTATGTTATGAACCGAGACAACGATTCGGTGAGCGAGTTCGGGTCCGGAAGCACCACCGTGCCCATTGCGACCTACTCCGCCGGCCTATCCACCCCCGCCGGAATGGTCTTCGACTCCAGCGGCAACCTCTACGTTGCCAACTTCGAGGGGGTCGGCAGTGGAACGGTGACGGAGTTCGCGCCGGGGAGTACCACGCCTAGCGCCACGTACACTACCGGCGCCGGCCGCCCCGGCCCCGATTCCCTGGCGCTGGATTCCCACGGCAACCTATACGTGGCTAACTACGGCGCGAATACCGTAGTCGAATTCGCACCGGGAAACACGACGCCCATAGCCACGTACTCTACCGGTGTGGAGGAGCCAGACGCCCTGGCATTTGACGCCAGCGGCAACCTGTATGTCTCCAATCTTGGCAGCGACACGGTGACTAAGTTCGCTCCCGGAAGCACGACGCCCATCGCTACGTACTCGACGAGTTTGAGCCTGGGCGTACCTATTGCTGGCGACCACGGCGCCCTGGCGCTAGACGCCAGCGGTAACCTCTACGTGGCCAACTATGGCAACAATACGGTGAGCGAGTTCGCTCCCGGAAGCACCACGCCCAGCGCGGTCTATTCCACCGGTCTGAACGAACCCTATGCCCTGGCGATCGACTCTCGCGGCAACTTGTATGTCGCCAACCTTGGCAACTATACAGTGAGCGAGTTCAGCCCGGGCAGCACCGCCCCCGGAGCAACGTATTCGTCAGGTTTCAATGCGCCCTCCGCGCTGGCGTTCGATTCGAAGGGCGACCTATACGTCGCGGCGTACGGCGGGTACGTGAACGAGTTCTCCGCCGCCACGCCGCTGAGTGTGCCGGCGGCCTTGGCCAATACCGGCATCGGAACCGGCGTGGCCAACGGCAACGTGCTGACGCAGACGGTCACGGTGCAGGCCAGCGCCGGGAATTTCACGCTGACGTATGGCGGCCAGACGACCGTAACGCCGCTGGCTTTCAACGCCAGCGCGGCGACCGTGCAGACCGCGCTTCAGGGCCTCTCGAGCGTCGGGGCCGGAAACGCCACGGTCACGTCGAGCAGCACGACCAGCTTCGGCAATACCAATACGACGTATACCGTCACCTTCGCCGGCACGATCACGGCTGGGACCGTGTTGCCGATCGTGGGAACCAGTTCCGGATTAGCGCTAGCAGGCGGCTCGGCCAGCGTCGCGGTCTCGGGCGTCGGCGGCGCGAATACCGTGTCGGAGAACACGCCGGCCAATACGTTGCAAACCGTGACGCTGACGCTGACCACGGCCGGCACGTTCACGCTCGGCTTCGATGGGCTCTCCACCGTCGCGCTGCCATTCAACGCGCCGGATAGCGTGGTGCAGTCGGCCTTGGATACGCTGGTGGCCCAGATCGTGCCAGGCGGCTCGGTGATGGTCTCGGCAAACGTGATTACCACCACGAGCATCTATTATGTCACCTTCGTCGGCAGCTTCGCGGGCATGAACCTGCCGGCGATGACGGCCACTGCCAGCGGTTTCTCCAGCGGCGCCGTGGCCGTGGCCGTGGCCAATCCCGGCGACGACGCCACGCAGACGCTGAGCCTCTCCGGCACCGGCGGACAGTTTACGCTCACCTACAACGGCCAGACGACCAGCCCGTTGAGCCTTGGCGCGCCGGCCAATTCCAGCGGCGGGGCGGGCGACGTGCAGGACGCGCTGGCGGCGCTGTCGACGATTGGCGCCGGCAACGTGGCCGTGTACGGCACGACTTCCGGCGGCGTGTCGACCTATCTGATTACGTTCACCGGCGCGCTGGCCGGCGTGAATGCCACGCCGATCGTCGCCAACACGACCGGCCTGGCCACGCTGCCGAACCTCACGAGCACCAGCGCCAGCAGCAACAACGGGACGCAAACGTTGGAGATCAGCAGCAGCTCCGGCCAGTTTACGCTGAGCTACGGCGGTTCGACGACTCCCGCGCTTGTTTACAACGCCACGGCCTCGGCCGTGCAAACGGCGCTCAACAACTTGCCGGCCATTGCCGGCGTCAGCGGAACGACCACCGTGACCGCCTCCACGGCGACCGTCAGCGGCGTGACCACGACGATCTACAAGGTCGTGTTCACGAGCGTGCCCAGCCCGACGGCGATTGTCATCAACGGCACCGGAATGAGCGCGTCGCCCAGCGCGACGTTTACGGGGCTGGGCGCTCCCGAAGGCATGGCGTTTGACAGCAGCGGTAATTTGTATGCCGCCAACTACGAAGCTGGCGGCGCCGGCACCACAGTCAGCGTGTTCGCTCCGGGCAGCACCACACCCACCTCCACGCTCACCGGGTTGAGCGGGCCGACCTTTATAGCTTTCGACTCGAGCGGTAACATCTATGTGACCAACGCGATTGGCAATACGGTCAGCGAGTTTTCGCCGGGCGGCACGACCCCCGTCGCTACGCTCACGGGTCTAAATTTTCCGACTGCGCTGGCGTTTGACACCAGCGGCAACCTCTACGTCGTGAACCGTGGCGGGGGCAGCGGCACAACCGTGAGCGTGTTCGCTCCCGGCAGTACCACGCCCACCAGTACCCTGACCGGGCTCAGCAGTCCAAGTTCGCTGGCCTTTGACAGCAGCGGCAACCTCTACGTGACGAATCAGACATCGAACACGGTCAGTGAGTTCGCCCCGGGTAGCACGACGCCGACCGCGACCCTGACCGGATTGAGCGACCCCGAGTACCTTGCGTTCAACTCCGCCGGCAACCTCTACGTGGCCAATTCGGGGAACGGAACCGTAAGCGTGTTCGCACCCGGCAGCACGACGCCCACGAGCACGCTCATTGGGCTGAGTACGCCGAATGCCTTGGCCTTTGACTCCAGCGGCAACCTCTATGTATCGAACCATGGCAGCAGCACAATTAGCGTGTTCGCGTCAGGTAGCACCTCGGCCAGCTCAACGCTGGCCGGCCTGTCAAAGCCCGAAGCCTTGGTGTTTGATTCCAGCGGCAATCTTTATGTGTCCAATTTTAACACCGGTACGGTCAGCGAGTTCATCCCCGGCTCGCTGGCGATTCCGGCGGCGTCGCTGAATACCGGCATTGGCACGGGCGTGCTCAATGCCAATGTGCTCACGCAAACGGTCACGGTGGTGGCCAGCGGCGGGCAGTTCACGCTGACGTACAATGGCGGGACGACCACCGCGCTGGCGTACAACGCCAGCAACAGCACCGTGCAAGCAGCGCTGCTGGCGGTCCTGACAGCGCCTCCGGTTTCCGAAGCTGGCGCGACCGTCGGCGTCACCAGCACCGCGACCACTAGCGGCGGCGTGACCACGACGCTGTATACGATCACCTTCGGCGGCAGCATCCTGGCGTCGGGCGGGAACGGGGCACGCACCTTTAACGTGGTGCCCTTGGTCGCGACCAGCGTCAGCCTGGCCGGCGCCACCGCGGCCAGCTCGACGGTCTTGGGCATTGGCCAAGGCACGGCGGGCGGCGAACGCATCGGCGCCATCACGATGGTCGACGGGCAGAACTCCAGCGCCGCGATCAACCTCTCACCCGGCACCAGCCTCTCGCTGGGTGGCAACATCACGGTCAATGCCTTCCCCGGCATCACCAGTTCGGGCGGCGCGACTATCACCGGCGGCACGATCAACCTGCAATACGCTAGCGCCGCCCTCGCGGCCACGCGGACCATCACGGTCAACGACGGGCCGGCCTTTGCCGATCTGACCATCAGCTCGGTGCTGGCCGACGGCTCGCCCTTCCCGGCCACGCTCAGCAAGGCCGGCACTGGGTTCGGCCGCCTGGTCCTGGCCGGCGCCAATACCTACACCGGCGCCACGACGGTGACCACCGGCGAGCTGACGGCCGAGAACTCGCAAGCCTTGGGCGCGGGCGTCAACAACCAGTTGCAGTCGGTGGCGGTCGCCGGCGGGAGCGGCACGTTTACCATCACGTTTGCCGGGGCCACGACCACGGCGCTGGCCAATACGGCCTCGGCCGCGGACGTGCAAGCGGCCATCAACGCTTTGTTCGGCCCCAGCGTGCTGAATCTCCCCGGCGCTTCGGTCTCGGTGACGACCCTGCTGACCAACCCCTCGACGTTCATCATCACCTTCCTCGGCACTTTGGGCGACTCGGAGTTGCCGGCCATCACGACGGCCGTCACGGGCAGCACGACGGCGACCGTCAACGGCGCCGGCACGTTCGACTTGGGCGGCGGCAACGCGACCCAGACGATCAGCGTCGCGGGGGCCACGAGCGGCACGTTCACGATCTCCTTCAACGGTTCGACGACCGCCGCCCTGCAGTACAACGCGGCGGCGTCGGATATCCAGACCGCGCTGAACTCGATCAACTCGATCGCCGGCGTGGGCGGCTCGGTGGTGGTACTCGAAGTGCCCGGATCGACCAACGTTTTCAGCGTGATTTTCGAGGGCTCGTTCTCCCTGCAAACGGCGGTGGCGACCATGACCGCGACGATCACCGCGCTCAACAGCGGCTCCGCGGTGACGATCAATGCCACCGGGGCGCCGTTCGCAACGGGCGGCGCGAGCCTGGTCTCCGACACCACGGTCAGCACGGGCGCGGCGTTGGAAATGGCCGCCTCGAACGAAGTGCAGACCGTGACCGTGACGGCCAGCGGCGGCAGCTTCAATCTCACGTTCCAGGGCCAAACGACCGACGACATCGCCTACAACACGGGCAATCCCAACGATCCGACCGGCGCGCTGGCCGTGCAGAACGAACTCAACAGCCTGGCCCGCGTCCCGACCGGCGATCCGATCTCGGTCATCGGGACGG
>DATCFX010000153.1:0-7334 GCA_036509275.1 Pirellulales bacterium
CGGAGAAGTTATTTTTCGGTCGATCCAAAGCAGCCGACCGGCTGACGCGCTGGGCGATTCTTGACCGCGGCGGCTCTTGAGGAACCTCTTTTCGCCTGCCGCTGGCTGCGCTTCGCGGCCGAAGCCGTGCGGCAATTGAAGTTCGAAGTCACGGCACGCCGATTGCTTCGGCACACCCGTCTTCGGGTGAGAATTCATCCGCGGTCGAAGCTCCGGACGAAGGTGCAGCATGCCACATCGCGTTTGGCCTGGAAAACCGTATCCACTCGGCGCCACGTGGGACGGCAACGGAACCAACTTCGCGCTTTACTCGGAAAACGCCGAGAAGGTGGAGTTGTGCCTATTCGATTCGACGGAGTTCAAGCAAACCGACTGCATTCGCTTGAACGAACATACGGACATGGTCTGGCACGGCTATTTGCCCGACGTGCCGCCGGGTCAGCTCTATGGCTACCGCTGTCATGGCCCTTATGATCCCGTCAACGGCCACCGCTTCAATCCCAACAAGCTGCTGCTCGATCCGTATGCCAAGGCGATCGGGCGGCCGCTGACTTGGGGCGACGAGATGTTCGCCTACAAGGTGGGCGATCCGGCCGGCGACCTGTCCTTTGACGATCGCGACAACGCGCACCTGGCGCCGCTGGGCCAGGTGATCGATCAGGCGTTTACCTGGGGCGACGATCGGCCGCCGCTGACGCCGTGGCAAAAGACCGTGATCTACGAGTTGCATGTCAAAGGTTTCACGCAGCAGCATCCGGAAATCGGCGACGGTCTGCGCGGCAGCTATGCAGCCTTGGGATCGGAGCCGGCCATTCGGCATCTCAAAGGGCTGGGCATCACGGCCGTCGAACTGCTGCCCGTACATTACTACGTCGACGATCGCTACCTGGAAGACCGCAAACTGGTGAACTATTGGGGCTACAACACGCTGGGGTTTTTCGCGGTCGAGCCCAAGTACGATGCCCCGGGCTTTCCGCTCGAGGCGCTGCGCGAGTTCAAGACGATGGTCCGCTCGCTGCACGCGGCCGGCATCGAGGTGATCCTCGACGTGGTGTACAACCACACGGCCGAAGGCAATCAGAACGGCCCGACGCTCTCGTTCCGCGGCATCGACAACGCGTCGTACTACCGCCTGTCGCCGGAGGACAAGCGGTACTACACGGATTTCACCGGCTGCGGCAACACGTTTCACATGCAGAATCCGCGCGTGCTGCAATTCATCATGGATAGCCTGCGCTACTGGATCGTGGACATGCACGTGGACGGTTTCCGTTTCGACCTGGCCAGCACGCTGGCGCGCGAGCTGCACGCGGTGGACAAGCTGGGCGCGTTTTTCGATATCATTCACCAGGATCCGATCATTTCGCAGGTCAAGCTGATCGCCGAGCCGTGGGACTTGGGCGAGGGCGGTTACCAGGTCGGCAACTTTCCGGCGTTGTGGTCGGAGTGGAACGGCAAGTATCGCGATTGCGTGCGCCGTTTTTGGAAGGGCGACGGCGGCATGGTGTCCGAGTTTGCCACGCGGTTTTGCGGCAGCAGCGACTTGTACGAATGGAGCAGCCGGCGGCCGCACGCCAGTGTCAACTTCGTCACCTGCCACGACGGCTTCACGCTGGAAGACCTGGTTTCCTACGATCAAAAGCACAACGAGGCCAACGGCGAAGAAAACCGCGACGGCACCAACGACAACCAAAGCTGGAACTGCGGAGCCGAAGGCCCTAGCGACGATCCAAAAATCCTCGAACTGCGCGATCGCAAAAAGCGGAACTTCATCGCCACGCTCCTGTTCTCGCAGGGCGTGCCCATGCTGCTGGCCGGCGACGAGATGGGCCATACGCAGCGTGGCAACAACAACGCCTATTGCCAGGACAACGACATCACCTGGCTCGACTGGAACCTCGACGACCGGCAACAGAAATTGCTGGCGTTCACGCAGCGCGTGATCAACGTTTTTCACAACCAGCCGGTCTTTCATCGCCGCCGCTTCTTTCACGGGCAGGCGATCCACGGCTCCGAGGCGCCGGATATCACGTGGCTGGGCGTCAACGGCGAGGAAATGGAAAATGACGCCTGGCGCGACTCGTTCGTCCGCTGCCTGGGCGTGCAACTGTTCGGCAATGCGCTCGACGTGGACGATCACGGCGAGCAAATCAGCGGCGACACCCTGCTGTTGCTGTTCAGCGCCGATCATGGCAATCAGATCGACTTCAATTTGCCACCATTGGTCGATGGCCACTATTGGGAGTTGCTGCTGGACACGGCCGGCGGTCTTCAGCCGGATTGCCCGGCCAAAGGCGTCGAGTCGCCTTACAAACTGCAGGCCTGCTCGCTGGTGCTGATGCGCGAGTCGGCCCCCGAAGGCAAACCAGTGGTGGCCGCGGTTCGCACGTCCAAGCGCGTCCGCACGCAAACCGCCGCGTCGGCCGATACTTCCCAGGTCCCGGCTGCTACACCACCCGGCAAATGAAGCACTTCAGGTAATCGCCTTCCATGCAGGTCGCTGCCACGGGATGATCGGGCGCGGCGCCGCGCTGCTCGAGAATTTGAATCTCGCGGCCGGTGCGCTGGGCCACGTCGGCCAGCATGAAGGCAAAGTCTTCGCGGCTGACGTGTCCCGAGCAACTGCACGTGACCAGGATGCCGCCGGGCTCGAGCACCGCGACGGCCAGCCGATTCAGATGATGATAAGCCCGCATCGCGTCGTCCACCGCCGCGCGGGTGCGGGCGAACTTGGGCGGATCGAGAATGACGACGCCGAATCGCTCGTGCCCGGCCGCCAAACTGTCGAGTTGCTCGAAGCAATCGGCCGTTTCGAAGTGTACGTGGGGCAGCCCATTGAGCTGGGCGTTGGCCCTGGCCAGCGTAATGGCCTTGGGGCTGGAATCGATGCCCACGGTCTCGCGGGCCTGCCCGACCGCGGCGGCCACGAGTCCAAAGGCGCCGCTGTAGCAGAACAAATCGAGCACCCGCCGGCCGGCACAGTATTGCGCGGCGGCCAGGCGATTGGCGCGTTGATCGAGAAAAAAGCCGGTCTTTTGCCCGCCCGCCAGGTCCACGCCGAACCGCACGCCGTGCTCCTCGATAAAGATCGGCCCGTCCGGCGCTTCGCCATCCAGCAGGCCATCGTCGAGCGTGATCCCTTCGGCGCGATGCATATCGCGATCGGTTCTGAGCAATAGGCCCCGATAGCCCGCCAGCTCGCGAATCAGCGGAACCCATTCCTCCAGGCGCCGGGCCATGGCCAGCGCCGTGGCTTGAACCACGAGGTAATCGCCAAACCGATCCACCAGCAGGCCGCTGATGCCGTCGGCCTCGCTAAAGACTAGCCGGCAGCCGCCGCCGGGCTGCAAGTACCCTAACTGCCGGCGCAGCGCAATGGCCGATTCCAGCCGCCCGCGCCAAAACTCCGTGTCCAGCGCCTGCCCGGCCTGCCAGCTATAAAGCCGCACGCGAATCCGGCTATGACGGTTGTAGCAGCCGCGCGCGATCCACTGGCCGCGGTCGGAGTACAGGTCGACGACATCGCCGTCGGACGGATCGCCCTCGACCTGCGCGATGGCCGTTTCCAGCACCCACGGATGGCGACCGAAAAAAGGGCGAACTTTGCGCGGCCGCAACACGACGCGGGGCGGAGCTTCGAGTGAGGTCGGTTGGACGGCAGAAATGGCAGAATCCCCATGTTCGATAAAATCGCGGCAACGGGCGCAGTGTAGCGGAAGTCGTGAGGCTTCCGACGGATCTGTAGCGGAAGTCGTGAGACTTCCGAAGGATCCGCCGGCAGCGCCTCGGAATTTCTCGCGACTTCCGCAACCAGGCTCGAATCATCCGACGGCTTCCAGCCGCAATCGAGGAATTGCGGCTTTACCGATTAGCAACCGCGACCTATTTGTTGTCAATGGGGGTCAGCGCTGGCCATCGCCGCGTCGCACCCAGGTCTTGCGTTCCGTACGTCCGATCTTCGAGTGCCGAGGCCACAGGGCAATGGTCATTCCCCGGTTCGAAATCAGCCTGCTGATGTTCTTGGGTGTTTCTGCCATTCAACTGGTGTTGGGGGCAGCGTTTGGTTGGCTCTTGCAGCTCGCCCGGCAGCAGCCGCCCGAGCCTGCCGAAAACGCCGACGCCAGCGTGGCCAAAGAAGCCTTGGCCCGGCTGTATGAATTGACCGGCAGCTTGGGTCAAAACGTCGATCAGCACGCCTCCCGCGTGCAGTCGATCGGTAAGGAACTGGCGCTGGCGCAAGATCGAGGCGGCCCCGAGCTGCAATCCGCGATCCTCACCGCCGCGGCCCAACTGGCCGAAGCCAACGAGCGGCTGCAAGGCGAACTGGTTTCGGCTGAGCGAAAACTCGAACAGCAGGCCGACCAACTGCAAAGCCAAATGGTCGAGGCCCGCACCGACGCACTCACCGGCCTGGCCAACCGCCGGGCGTTCGACAATCACCTGGCCCAGCACTTGGGGCGCTTCGATCCCCAAGAGGCGCCGGTCGGATTGATCCTGTTCGATATCGATCACTTCAAACAGTTCAATGATACGCACGGGCACCTGGCCGGCGACGTGGTACTGCGCGGCGTGGCCCAAGTGCTGTATCGCTCGATGCGCAATGTCGACATGGTGGCACGCTACGGCGGCGAAGAGTTTGCCGTGATCGTGCCGGGTGGCGATCCGCGGCAGGCAGCCCAAGCGGCACGCGAGGCCGTGGAAGCCAGCCGCTTCGAGTTCGAGGGCACCAGCCTGCACGTCACGGTCAGCGGCGGCGTCGCCGATGTCCGAACCGGCGACAATCCCGAAACGATCATCAAGCGCGCCGACGAGGCTTTGTACGCCTCGAAGAAGGCGGGCCGCAATTGCACGAGCCATCACGACGACCTGGCGCCCGCGGCCGGCGCCGCGCTGCCGATCACTCGGCCTGCCGCGGCGACTGCGTCCGACGACGGCACAAGTGCCGCACCCAAGCGCCGCGCCGCGCCTCTCGCGCCCACCGCGCAGGCCGATCATCAGCCGCGGTCCGAGCGGCCGCTGGGCCGGCCCAGCGAAGCGCCGGTCCTGGAAAACAGCTTCGCGCGTGCCGAACAGTCCGAGCCCCGCGACGCTTTGACCAAGCTGCCCGACCGCCACGCGCTGTTCGAAGAACTCGACCGCCGTATCGCCGAAGCCCATCGCAATGACACCGGCGTGTCGCTGATCCTGGCCGACATCGACGAACTGCAAATACTGAACGATACTCGCGGACTCGATACCGGCGACGTCGTGCTGCGGGCCGTGACGCAGTTTCTCTCGGCCGCGCTGCGGGCCATGGACATGATTGCCCGGTACGACGGTGATCGTTTTGCCTTGGTGCTTCCCGGCACGCGGCTGGATCCGGCCATGGAGATTGCCGAGCGCATTCGCAGCGCCATCGGGGTCTGCAAGCTGCGGGTGGGCGACAGCGACATCCGCTTTACGATCAGCACGGGCGTCGCCCAGGCCCTGGCGCCCGACGACAGCGAGTCGCTCATGCGTCGATCGACCGCAGCCCTGCACGCCGCCAAGGCGGCCGGCCGCAACTGCACCCATTTCCACAACGGCCAGCAAACCGAGGCCGCCAGCGTGGCGGTGGGATAGGGAAATGCGGAAGTCGGCAGGATGAATGATGGCGAGCCGGTCACGCAGGTTGACGAGCCGTTAAGATCGACCGAAAAATAACTTCTCCGCAACCCTTCTCCCCTTGCGGGAGAGGGGTGGGTGAGGGGCCTGGAAAAGCGGAAGTTATTTTTCAGTCGGCCCTAAGTCGGGGGGGAGCAAAATCAGCAAAAATGCCCCCAGATTAAGGATTGCCAACGCCAATTTACGCCCCAAAATTGGAGATGAGGTTGGGCATCAAAACCCGGCTTCATTGCCCTTCGCAGGTTCCTGCCCCACCTGCGAGGGGTTTTTCATGCGCAGGTGTGCAGAAGGCTGTCTGCAGGCGGCCGGACTCGGCAGGTTAGCCGCCGCAGGCACTCAGGGCCGGATGCAGCTCAGCCATTCCCGTCCAAACCGGTGCAGCACCAGGATTCCAAGCTTCGCGCAATGGAGCCGCTCGAGCACCGGCAGCATCCGCCGCCAACAGGCCACGGGCCTCGTATTGCGCCAGCAGTTCGCTGAGGACTTCGGCGATCGGGTGGGCGGTGGCGATCATCTGGACGACCCTCCTGATGGAAGAAACGCGTCAATCTCTTTAAATAAGTATACGTTAGTATACTAATCGGCGTCAACGGTTTTCTTCCTCCGGCGCGTTAAGACTCGCGGATTGGGAGTTTTGAGCGCAGCTAGCCGCGCCTGAAAAGAGTGCATCGGCCGCGCTAGCCGAAAATGTGTGACAGGTCCGAAGTCGGCTCGGCGATCGGCCAGGCGATGCCGGGCTTTTTCCGCGGGTTCACGGTGCGACCAACGCGGCGAGCCGCGTCAAGGCATTTCAATGACGGTACATCCGGACGCTGATTTTGTGCGGGAGGTGGTGCTGCGGATCTTCGGCCAATCCGGCTGGCAATCCGCCAGCCTCGAAGATCTCACCGAGATGATCCTGATTAGCGACGGCAAGTACCGCGGCCGCTCGTACCGCGCCGGCGGACTGCTGGCCATGTGGCTGGCCGATATGGGCCTGCTGCAAGTCTACGACCGGCAAGGCCAGATGCTGCGGACGATCAATCTGTTCGAAGAACAGAACGGCCTGCAAAAGGCCGCCTGAGGATTGGCCGGAAAACAACTTCTCCGCGCCCCCCTCTCCCCCTTGCGGGAGAGGTCAGGGTGAGGGGCCGAAAGCAGCCGAAGTTGTTTTTCGGTCGATCCTCGAGCAGCCCGCGATTGTCGACCATCGGCCTCTCCGCGCGCCGTCTGCGCGTTCGCTAGCCATCTTTCGGCGCACAGGTTACGATCCACAGACGCGTCATTCGTGCCGATTCAGTCGATTCCAGGAGATGGCGGATGCAGCCGCAGTTGAACAAGTTTAGCGCTCGGATTACCCAGCCCAAAAGCCAGGGCGCCAGCCAGGCCATGCTCTACGGCACCGGCCTCACGGAAGCCGACATGCAAAAGCCGCAGGTCGGCATCAGCAGTGTTTGGTACGAGGGCAACACCTGCAACATGCACCTCAACCGGCTGGCCGAGCGCGTCAAACAGGGCGTGGTCGCCTCCGGCATGGTCGGCATGCGCTTCAACACCATCGGCGTCAGCGACGGCATCTCGATGGGCACCAGCGGCATGAGCTACTCGCTGCAATCGCGCGACCTGATCGCCGATTCGATCGAGACCGTGATGGCCGCCCAGTGGTACGACGCCAACATCTCGCTGCCCGGCTGCGACAAAAACATGCCCGG
>DATCFX010000154.1:0-4722 GCA_036509275.1 Pirellulales bacterium
GGAGAAGTTATTTTTCGGTCGATCCTCAAGCGCTGGGTTGCCAAATCGCGAGCGATTTGCTGCAAGCTGGCGCAAATACTGCCGGCAATTTCCGTGGGAATATTAGCATCACGTTAGCATGTCGCGAAACCGCTTTTCTTCCCGGGATATTTTCTTGTCGGCCGCCTGCGCGCTTGGAACAATGAGACTCTTATCTTCACCGCGATTGCACGTCGACGGCTTTCACTGCCAGGCAGGCGCAGACCATGGTTCACAAGCACAAATGGATCGAAGCCGCGCCGCATGAGCGCCTGAGCAAGGCCGCGCGCCGCGCGCTCGGCAGCCGGTTGGATCTCGTGGCGCATTATCTGCCGCGGGCTGCGGAATCCGACGCACCGGAGCCTGTACACCAGTTGCGGGTTTCGACGCGGCGCGCTTGGGTCGCGCTGGAGTGCTACCGCGAGATCTTGCCGCCCAAGGCCGGCGACTGGATGCGGAAACAGCTCAAACGAATTCGCAAGGCGGCGGGCGGCGCACGCGACCTGGATGTGCTGGCCGCGCGTTTGCGCGGCGAAACGCCGCACGATGGCGCCAGTTGGCAGGCCTTACTGAGCCAAATCGAAGACCGCCGGCAGCAAGCTCGCAAACCGGTCGTCGAACTGTGGCAGCGGCTGGCGAGCAAGCATTTTCGCCGGCGCATCCGCGAGTTGGTACACGGAGTTCGCTGGCGCCGCGCTTGCCACGGTAGCGACGAACCGAGCTTTGCCGAGGCTGCCCGCGATCACATGCGCGAGGTTTCCGACGCTTTTTTCAGCGCCTCGTCCGGCGACTTGAGCGACATCCGCGTGCTGCACGAGTTCCGCATCCTGGGCAAACGGCTGCGTTATGCCATGGAGTTGAACCACTCGGCCTTTGGACCGGAATTTCGCGACAAGCTCTATCCGCAAGTGGAGGAAGTGCAGGAAAAAATCGGGGCCACGATTGATCATGCCACGGCCATCGATCGCTTCGAGGATTGGCTGGCGCACGGCGACGATCCGCGGCTCAGAGCCCCGCTCGAGCGATTGCTCGCCGACGAGCGCGCGGCGCTGGCTGCCAACCGCGATGCGTTCGGCCAGTGGTGGACCGAAGAGCGGGCCAAACAATTCCAGGGGCAGTTCGACGACGCATTGACGCAGCCGTTTGCCGAGCGCGTGGCCTGAAACCGGTCCGCGGCTCGTCACGGCCGCCCCGCGTGACGGTCGCCGCTCGTTATGGCTTCGGCCGGCCGATGTCGCTGTACGGCGTGGCCATCCGCACCAGCCGGCCGCCGCTCTCGTACCAGCCCTGCCGCGTAAAGCGGCACCAGTCCAGGTCGACGAGGAAGCCGATCCATTGGCCGTCGATCTTCGGCAGCGAAGCGATCATCCAGCGATACGGGATCGGGTCGGGATGAAAAAAGCTCAAGCCCGTTTCCGACAGATGCTTGCCCGCCGCCGTGATACAGGCTCCCGCGCGCCGCTGGCCATCGGCATTGGCTGGCGAGAGCACGAACAACTTCGGGAACGGATAGCGCTGTTCGCTGCGCCGCTCGGTCGCGGCCCCCGGCGGATACACGCCCGCCAGCAGCGATCGAACCTGGAGCCGGGCCTCATGATCGACGGGCACCGAAACGCCCAAGATCGATCCCAAATAACAATTTTCCAACAGCGAGCTCAAGCGGGTTTCTCCTTGCAAGCATGGGCCGGCCGCACGGGTGGTACTCGCAGCCATGTCCTGTTCCGCCAGAATCATCGGCACTCCTGCACGTAGCGCTGCCAGTTTTCGGTTGAGAAAAACGATGGAGTTGTGCTGCGCGCGATGCTGCTCAATGCAGCCTCGCAACCGAGCCCCACAGCGCTTGCCGAACGGCAACTAGACCACGCGAAATTTGCAGGCTTCTCCCCGCCTGGGGGACGCCCGGCGGCCGCACGCCGCAGCGAGCAACCGCAAAGGATCTCTACGTCACAACGGCCGCGAGGTCAAATTTTACTGCTCCGGAATTGCCGCGATCGCCTGCATATTTTCGGCAAACAGCGGATACCCCGGCGCCAACTCCAACCCTCGGCTAAGCAGCGCCCCCGCGGCCCGCAGCTCGCCTTGCCGAGCCAGCGCCAACGCCCAGTTGTTCCAGGCGGCCAACAGATTATTGCGGGCACGCGCGTTGGCCGGATCGAGTTCGAGGGCCGCGAGATTTGCAGCCAGCGCGGCACGAAAGGCACGCCGCTCGAGCAAGTCACAGCCGCGATTGAAATACAGCAGCGCGAGCAACGCCCGATTCGATAGTTCCCGCTCGGCGGCCGGCGCGGCCCCTGGAGTCTGCGGCAGACCGACACCCCGCGCGGAGGTCGTTTCAATGTCGATCCAGCCCCGCTCGAGATTCAGCCGCACCAGCACATGGCCTGGCCGCTCGACCGCCCGGCACGGCATGCCCAGCCGCTCGGCCAGCGCCACGAACAGGATGACCGAACCCAGGCAGTTGTAGCGGCCCTCGCTCAGCGCGCCCGCCAGGCTGCTTGCCCCCGCATCGTAGTGCTTGAGCACGCGCTGGTGCAGCAGCTTAAGTGCCGCGGCGGCGCGGGCCGGGGGATCGCCAGGCAGGCGCTCAAGTTCGTTGGCCCAGGCGTCGACGCAACCGACATGGACTTCCGCGCATTCTGCATCCATGTCCTCGGCCGTTAGCGCTGCCCGCAACAATCCGCCAGCAGGCAAGTGTCCGGTAGCGGCAGCGGCCAGCAGCGCTGGGTCCGCCGGTGGCTGCCGCAGCCAGGCGGCCAGTCGCTGCAAATCGACGGCGGGCGGCGCCGCCGATTCGCGATCCTGGGCACCGGCCGCAGTACATGTCGCGAGCAGCCAACCAGTGGCCAGCCAGCCAGACCGCAACGCTCGCCTTCGGCCGGCAGACATGGAACGCCTTTGGATGCCACGATTAGATGCCCTTCACCCCTCGGGTTAAGCATAGGTTGCAAAACCGCCACCGCTTCAACATCGGTCCGACGACGAATATGATGCGCCCAGCCATCGCAACCACAACTGCTACCGAAGGCGGCCACCCTTGCAAACCGGCGCACTACTCACGATCGAAGGCGAGGTGAGCACCAAGCTGAGTCTGTCGTTTGCCGACTTGGCGGCCCTGCCCGAGCAAGCCCAGCGGCCGGACGTCAGCCGCTTCGATCCGAAGCGCCGCGGCGATGCGGTGACGCTGGCGGCAATCTTGGAATTGGCCGGCGTGGTGCCGGGCATTGAGTGGCTGACGTTGCACGCCAGCCACGACGATTTTCATGCCAGCGTGCCGCTGGCGGCCGTGCGCGATCGTGGCTTGCTCATCTATCGTTTGGCCGGGGCTCCACTGCCGGCGCGGGCCGGCGGCCCGATCCGTTTTCTGATTCCCGAGTTTGCCGCCTGCCAGACGACCGAGGTCGACGAGTGCGCCAACGTAAAATTCGTCGACCGCATCGAACTCTCACGCGAGCGCGGGCGTGACAATCGCCCGCTGGAAGCAGCCGAGCACGCCGCGTTGCACGCCCGGCAATCGCAAGCAACAAACGAATAGCACGATCGCGTGGGGGCCGGGCTCAGTCGTCCGGCTGGCCTGGCTGACCTGGGCCGCGGCCGACGCTGCCGCCGATATCGTTGCCGACGCCTTCGGTGGTATTAACCCCCGGCTCCGGCGGGCCAGTGCGAATGGGTCGGCCCGTATTTCGCCCTGTGCCCAAGTGGCCATACGCCCACGGCTGGCTGTATTCTCCCGGCTTGTTGGGAAACACATACTCGGGATTGTACGTCTGCCCTGGCTTGGTAACCTGGAACTGGATGCTGTTGGAGGGCACGGTCACCGTGTTGGCTTGCATGCCATGCGCCCAGCCCAGCACGGCAGTCACGCCGCCCGGAGTGCCGTCGCGGTTGATGGCGATCGTGACTTGCTGATCCGGATGCTGGGCGTTGATGAACCGCACAGCATCGGCGTAGGAGTGGATGACCGCTTCGTTCATCGCCACAATCTGATCGCCAGGCCGAAGATGAGCCCGATCGGCCGGACTCCCGGCAATCACGCTGCGGACCCAGACGTGGCCTTTGGTGTCGTCGGTCAGAGTCACGCCCAGTCGGGCCTGTTCGTGCCCTAGGTAGACAATTTCCTGCTCCGGCTGCCGTCTCAGCGCTGGATTTTGCGGCCCGATCGTCTGCGGCGGCACATAATTCTGCTGAGCTTGCGGCGGCACAAACGACTGCTGCGCGTGCGCCTGCGGCGCTACCACCGACAGACAACCCACGGACATCAGCATGACGACCGGTCTCATTGGCGGTTAAACTCCAAGTAGTTGCAATCGGACCGTTAAGGATCGCCCGAAAAATAACTTCCGTATTTCCCGGCCCCTCACCCTGCCCTCTCCCGCAAGGGGAGAGGGGCCGCGGAGAAGTTATTTTTCGGTCGATCGTAAAGCTGCCGGCCAGTGGGGAGCGAATGGCATTCCGAAGGCATGAAATCCGAGTTCGGCAAGATGCCCATCTTCCAAACTCGCGGGCGGCTGGCACGGCGGCTGCATTACCTATTGTGCGGGCCTCAGGGCATTACGCGAATATTCAAAGGAGCCGAGCCATGTGTCGCTTGAAAACCATGTTCATCGCTGGCGCGCTCGTGCTAGGCGCCGCGGCCAGCGCCTCGGCCCAAACTTACTCTTACTACGGCTATCCCGGCTATTACGCCGCGTATCCTAATTACCGCTC
>DATCFX010000155.1:0-5558 GCA_036509275.1 Pirellulales bacterium
GGAGCCGCCAAAGCCCAGCGTCACGGCGCTGGCCACGAGCTTGACCAGCGGCACCCGCGGCCGAATCTCGCCGTGGCGGAAGTGGTAGGCGGCAATCGCCGCGTCCGTGCCGTGCCCTTCCGCCTCCGGCGCCAGGCTGAACACGAACACGCCGCTAATCAGCCCGCCGATGGTCGGAAACAGCAACAAGGCCCAGGGGCGGAGCGGGGTGGTGGTTTCGGCCCAGACCGATGGCTCGCCGCCCGGCGAAGTGGGATGGTAGCCGGCCCCCATGTCCATGGCGATGTGGAACACCCACTGGCAGGCCAAGAAAAACACGATGGCGCCCAAGCCCGAGATGACACCCACGACCAGGGACAACCCCAGCAGCTTGGCTTGCGGTCGAACGCGCTTGCGGCTCGATTCCCACAGTTCGGGAAACCAGCGCAAGGGATGCGAGACGGGCGGTGGCGGTGATTCTTCCATCATTGCTACGCTGACCTCGGTTCGCCACCATTGTTCACATTCTCCGTCGCGATGGAAGCCGTTCCCAGTGAGGGGCCGCATTGTCCATGCCTTACCAGCAATCGGCAAATTGATACAATGTCCGGTTCGGTGCGCTCGCCGGGGCCGCGCTCGTGTGCGGCCACCTCGGCCCTGCGGGGCTGATTTCTCCTCGATCCAACCAGCTTTTCAAGTCAATCCTTATGGGCAAGCAATATATTTACCAGATCGGTAATCTGACCAAGAAAATCGGCCAGCGCGAGATTCTCAAGGAGATCTGGCTGGCCTTTTATCCGGGAGCCAAGATCGGCGTGCTGGGCCGCAACGGCTCGGGCAAGAGCACGCTGCTGCGGATCATGGCCGGCGTCGACAAGAATTTCGACGGCGAAGCCACGCTGGCCGGCGGTTTTTCGGTCGGCTTCGTGCCGCAGGAGCCGGTGCTCAATCCCGACAAGGATGTATGCGGCAACGTCGAGGAGGCCGTTCACAAGACGCGGGCCCTGCTCCATCGGTTCGATGAGATCAACGCCCGGTTTGCCGAGCCGCTGGACGACGCGCAGATGGAAAAGCTGCTGGCCGAGCAGGCTCGCGTGCAGGACCAGATTGACCTGGTCAACGCCTGGGAACTCGATCGGCAGGTGGAAATCGCGATGGATGCCATGCAATTGCCGCCCGGCGATGCCGATGTAACGACCCTCTCGGGTGGCGAACGGCGGCGCGTGGCGCTGTGCAAGGTGCTGCTCGAGCGGCCCGATTTGCTGCTGCTGGACGAACCCACGAACCATCTGGACGCCGAAAGCGTCTCCTGGCTCGAGCGGCACCTGGCCGAGTATCCCGGCACGGTCGTGGCCGTGACGCACGATCGGTATTTTCTCGACAACGTGGCCGGCTGGATTCTGGAGCTGGACCGCGGCCGTGGCATTCCCTGGGAGGGTAACTACTCGTCGTGGCTGGAACAGAAGCGCGACCGGCTGGCGAAAGAGGAAAAGGCGGCCTCGGCCCGGCAAAAGACGTTGGATCGCGAGTTGGAATGGATCCGCCTGGCGCCGCGTGCCCGGCAGGCGAAAAACAAGGCCCGCATCAAGGCTTACGAACAGATGTCGGCCGAAAAGTTCGAGGATAAGCAGGAAGAATTCGAAATCCAGATTCCGCCCGGCAAGCATTTGGGCGATCTGGTGGTCGAGGCCCAGGGCATCAGCAAGGCTTATGGCGACCGGCAGTTGATCGACAACCTCAGCTTCCGCCTGCCGGCCGGCGGCATCGTGGGCATCGTAGGGCCCAACGGGGCGGGCAAGACCACACTGTTCCGGATGATGGTGGGGCAGGATCAGCCCGACAGCGGCCAGATGCGCGTCGGCCCTACGGTCGAATTGGGCTACGTCGACCAGAACCGCGATGCGCTCGACCCGGAAAAAACCGTGTACGAGGAAATCTCCGGCGGCCACGACATGCTGGAGATGGGCGGCCGCAAAATCCCGGGCCGCCAGTATGTGGCCCGTTTCAACTTCCAGGGGCAGGATCAGCAGAAGCTCGTCGGCACGCTCTCTGGCGGCGAGCGGAACCGCGTCCACCTGGCCAAGCTTTTGCGCCGCGGCTCGAACGTCTTGCTGCTGGACGAACCCTCGAACGACCTGGACGTGGACACGCTACGGGCGTTGGAAGAAGCCATTCTGAACTTCGCCGGCTGCGTGGTCGTCATCAGCCACGATCGCTGGTTCCTGGACCGCATCGCCACGCACATCCTGGCCTTCGAGGGGGACGGCTACGTCCACTGGTGCGAAGGCAATTTCGAGACCTACCATCAGCAGCGCCGCGAGCGTCTGGGCATCGACGCCGACCAGCCCCACCGCTTCCGCTACAAAAAGCTGCAGCACTAAACCGGCCGGCTACGATGGTAGCGGAATTTGTAAGAATTCCGCCGCTGGCCGCCGAATCGCCGCCTCCCGTGCCCCCGCGCGATTCTTTGGTGACACCGTCGGTCGTGGGAATCTTTTGGGCCTAGAAATGAATCCTGGACCCACGGGATTCAATCGTTCCGCTGAAGCGGCGACACGTCGACGGTGGTGCGCTGGCTTTGCCCGACGCCGGCCCCTGTGTGCAGCCATTCAACCTTCGAGCCGGCGACGGGCATGCCGGATTGGTAGTAGACGGGGCCGTAGCGGCGGTCGTTGGGGCAGTGCTCGCGCACGTAGCCGGCTGGATGACCGAAGATGTAGCGGGGATGATAGAGCATGTGGCCGCGGATGCCATAGCCGTAGCCCAGCAGCGCGGGGTATCGGGGCGGATAATTGGGCGGATACACGTAGGGGGCGTAGTAACCCTTGGCCGGGTAGTTGGCGTAATAGCCGCGGCTGACGCTGTCGGAAGGGGGCTCTTGGGATTTAGCCGGCTCGGAATCGGCTGGCTTGGCAATCGTTTCCTCCGGTATGACCTCCGGTTGAACACCGCTGTCTTCCGCGATAGCCGCCTGCGGCAGACCCCAGCAGCCAACCGATAGCACTGCAATGAGCATGACGCGCCACATAGCCGTTTCCGCGCGATAGGTGCCGGCCCGAGCCGATCCAGCCCGGTTTCTACCATCGTTATCGGCTAGCCGATCGGCACACTTTCAAGCGCTTGCCGAAACCGCAAGCGCCAGCCAGCGGTGCTGGCGCCGAAGTCACTCAGTCGTCGAGTTCCTTGGAGACCAATAGGCCGTCGGCACCGACGATGATCCAATACGAATTGCCGCCCAGCACGACGGCGATCCCATAGAGCGACTCGTCGTCCTGGGTCTTTTTGATCACGGCCTCGATGTCGGCGCCGCGGGCTTCATCGCGCAGCGTGCGTTGGACGGCCTGGGGAACCTCGGAAAGTTCAAGTTCTTCTTCTTCCGGTTGGGCGCTGAACGCCTTTTCGATCAGCGTGCCGTCATCGCCCACGCGGACCACGTAGTCGCGGCCATCGATTTTGATTTGCGCATCGAACTCGGATTTGGCGTTCTCGGTTGTCTTGTGCAGCCCGTCGATTTCGGCGCCCTTGGCGACGCGTTTCAAAGTCTGCTGCACTGCGGCGGGGGCCTCGTCGAAGTCGATCGAGTCTTCCTCGATCTCGAACCCCAGCCGCTTTTCCAGCAGTCGCCCCCGGCTGTCGACCATCAGCCAATAATCCTTGCCGCCGATGGTCACGCCGGTTTCGTAAAACGCCTTGTCGCCCTGGGACGTCTGATTGAGCGTGTCGATTTCATCGCCTTCGGCCTCTTCGCGCATCGTCTTCTGGACCGCGGCGGGCGCATTGGCAAAAGCCACTTCGCTTTCGACGATTTCCTCGTCCATGGTCTTGTCGATCAGCGTGCCATCCGCTTCCACCGTGATTTCATAATGCTTGCCGCCGATCGCCACCCGCGCAGCGTAGACGGTGACGTCATCGTCGGTGGACTTGATGATGGTTTCCAGGTGCGCGCCCTTGGCCTCGGCGACAAAGGTTTGCTGCACGGCGGCCGGAGACTCGGAAAGCTTGAGCCGGATCTCGTCGGCTCGGGCGGTTGCCGTGGCCAACAGCCCGACCACGACCGACAGCAGGTTGCTATTGAGCAGGCGCCTGTGCATGGACGTTCCCTTTCTTATCCTAGCTGGGTAGACATTTTGACCGGTCGCGACCTGAAAGCTTACTTGATTTCCAGCGCGGCAGGGGACCGGTTGTGTACAAGCCCCCCCGAACGTGCCGATTTGCGATCGCAGGCACCAGCGCGGATTGTACTGGGCGAGCCGGCGATACAGAATAAGCCGGCAGTCAAATCAAGGCGGCTGGCCGGGCTCCGGTCGGTCTGACCAACCGCCGCGACCGAATGTACGCAACCCCCGAGGAGGTCGAACCCATGAAATTGTCGCGCGTGCCGCTTGCGGCGTGGATTTTCTTGATCACGGCGCTGATCCCAGTCGCGCCGGCCGCCGCCGCGTCGCGCCCCAACGTGATCGTCGTGCTCAGCGACGACCAGGGCTACGGCGACTTTTCCTGCATCGGCAACCCCGTGCTCAAGACGCCGAATCTCGACCGCCTGCACGACCAAGGCGTACGGTTGACGGATTTTCACGTGGCCCCGATGTGTACGCCGACCCGCGGGCAACTCATGACGGGCCTCGACGCGCTGCGCAACGGGGCGTCGAGCGTCTGCGCGGGGCGTTCGTACATGCGCCGTGGCATTCCGACCATGGCCGAAATTTTTCGCTCCGGCGGCTACCAGACGGGGATCTTCGGCAAGTGGCACCTGGGCGACAGTTATCCCAACCTGCCGCAGCAGCGCGGCTTCGCCGAGACCGTGTACTTTCTGGGCTGGGGCATCACGGCCATTGCCGACGTCTGGAAGAACGATTGCTTCGACGGCCAATTCCGCCGCAACGGCGTACTGGCCGAGTATCCGGGCTATTGCACCGACGTGTGGTTCGATCTGGCAAAAGATTTCATGCGTCAGCAGAAGCAAGCCGAGCAGCCGTTTTTCGTCTATCTGCCGACCAACGCCGCGCATGGGCCGCATTGGGTGCCCGACAAGTACAAGGAACCGTACCTGGGCCGCGGCCCGGCAGCCTTTTTCGGGATGCTGGCGAACTTGGACGAGAACATGGGAAAACTCGACGAGTTTTTGCGGCAGTCGGGCTTGTACGACAACACGATCCTCATCTTTTTCAACGACAATGGCGGCACGGCCGGCGTGAAACTATTCAATGCCGGCATGCGCGGACATAAGACGGAATACTACGACGGCGGGCATCGCGCCGCCTGTTTCATCCGCTGGCCGGCCGGCCCCTTGCGCCAAGCCGCCGACGTCGACACGCTGACCCAAGTGCAGGATCTGCTGCCGACATTCATCGAACTCTGCGACCTGCCGAAGCCGAAGTCCGCGAGACTGGACGGCACAAGCCTCGCCCCCCTGCTCAAGGACAAAAACGCCAAGCTCGCCGACCGCATGCTCGTGGTGCAGTATGGGCAGGAGCCGGTCAAGCACGAGGCGGCAGTGCTCTGGGACAAGTGGCGGCTGGTCCACGGCAAGGAGTTGTACGACATCAAGACCGATCCCGGGCAGCGACACAATGTCGTCG